>NZ_JBFALJ010000009.1:0-5114 GCF_040660195.1 Streptomyces sp. NPDC050147
CGGAGGGGCTGAAAGATTCAGCCCCTCCGGCGTTTGAGGAGGGCCCTCGCGCCGAGCGAGTTTTCGGGAAGGGGCGGGGTTGGGGATCAGAGCTGTTCGAGAGCCACCGCTCGGGCCATCGCCCGATACCCCGCGTCATTCGGGTGCAGGTGATCCCCACTGTCGTACTCCGGGGCGATCCGCTCGCCGTCGGGGCCGGCCAGCGCCCGGTCGAAGTCCACGAACGTGTCGTACTCCCCAGAGTTCCGCACCCACTCGTTGAACTCATCGCTCACCTTCGCCGCCCGCTCCCCGTAGTGATCGGAACCCCCCAGCGGCAGCAACGTGGCCCCTACCACCCGAACCCCCTTCTCCTTCGCGGCCCGGATCAACTTCCGGTGCCCCGCGATGAGTTCATCGGCGCTCACCTCCGGGGCAGGCTTGTACGTGGGCGTGTCGCTCTCGCTGAACCCGATGTCGTTCACGCCCTCAAGGGCGACCACGGTCCCCACCCCCGGCAGGTCCAACGCGTCCCGCCCGAAGCGGGCCGTGCCCTTCTCCCCGTACCAGGCGGAGTCGTTGAGGACGAGGTTGCCGCCGATACCGGCGTTCAGGACCGGCCGGGGCTTACCCGCCTTGGCAAGCCGCTCGGCGAGCGCGTCGGACCAGCGGCGGTTGAGGTCGGTGGAGGAGGCGAAGCCGTCGGTGATGGAGTCGCCGAAGAGGACGATTCCGTTCCCGCCGCGCCGAGCCTGCTCCCGCTCCCGCTCGCCCCGCACATCCACCCCCGACAGGAAGTACCACGACTCCGTCGACTCGTCGAACGCCCCCGCCCCCGCGTCCCCGAGCCGATCCCCGTCCGCCCGGTAACTCGTCGCGAACGACTGCGCGTGGAACGTCGCGGGCCCCGTCGTGCGGGCCAGATGCAGGGTCACGGTCACCGACTCGAAGCGCTTGAGCCGCAACCCTGCCTCGTCACTGGAGAGTTGGCCGTGTGCCGGGATCGAGACCGACCGCCTCCCATCGAACGTGAGGCGCCGTACCGAGCCTTCTTCGACCGAGGCCCCCTTCTTCGTACGTGCGATGGTCGCCCCCGCGATGTGCAGCGGTGACGTGCCGTACACGTTGGAGAGCCGTATGCGGGCTCTGTCGCCGCCCTCGGTGACGCGGACGACCTGGCGCAGGGTCTGCCCGGAGAAGCCGTCCTCCGACCAGTTGGGCTTGAAGCCCGTGCTCGCGCGCTGCGGCGACGCGGCCCAGGCGGCGGTCCAGGCGGGCCCGGACGCCCCCGGACCGGGCTTCGAGCCCGAGGCGTGGGCCCCGGTGACGGCGACACCGAGACCGGCGGTCAGGGCGAGCGCGGCAGCGGCGGCGACAGCGGACGTACGAGTACGCGAAAGCATGGGAGTCTCCGGGGAGTTGAAGAGAGCGAGAAGCTGAAGGCGTCCGTCGACCGGACTCCTCCAAGATCCGCCACCGGCGGCCCCCGATCAACGGCGATCCGTGAAACGATCGGCACGCTCAGGCTTATCGATGCAGGTCAGAGCCGTATGTATGTCGCAGACGGACGGGGTGGGCACGGCCATGGAACGGCAAGAACTCGAAACCTTCCTCACGCTCGCCGAAGAGCTCCACTTCGGCCGCACCGCCGAACGCCTTCTCCTCTCCCAGGCCCGCGTGAGCCAGACCGTCAAGAAACTGGAACGCAAGATCGGCGCCCCGCTCTTCGAGCGCACCAGCCGACGGGTGGAGATGTCTCCGCTCGGACGGCAGTTGTACGACGATCTCGCGCCGCTGCACCTGCGGATGGAGGCCGCGGTCGCCCGTGCCAAGGACGTGGCGCGTGGTGTCGAGGGCGAACTGACCATCGCCTTCCTCGGGTCGGGCGCGGGCTCCCTGACCTCGGCGATCCTGCGGACGTTCCGCGAACGCTGCCCGCGCTGTGACGTGCGGATGCGGGAGACCCAGTTCGGCGACCCGCTGGGCGCGCTCCGCGGCGGCGACGCCGACGTGCTGTTCACCTGCCTGCCCGTGGAGGAGCCGGACCTCACGGTCGGGCCCGTCGTCATCAACGAAGCCCGCATGCTCGCCGTGCCGCTCGGCCACCGCTTCGCCGGGCGCGACAGCGTGTCACTCGAAGAGTGCGCGGGCGAGACCTTCTTCGGTGTCGTGAACGGCGCGCCCGCCTACTGGTGGGACTTCCACATCCCGCCCCGGACCCCCAGCGGCCTGCCGATCCGCCGGGGCCAGGCCGTCGCGGGCTTCCAGGAGATGATGACGCTGGTCGCCACGGGGCAGGGCGTCTCGCCCGTCGTCGCTTCCGTGGAGAAGTACTACTCACGGCCCGACATCGTCTTCGTCCCCCTGGACGGCGTCCCGTCGGCCGACGTCGCGCTCATCTCGCGTACGGCCGCCGCGGGCACCCCGCGGCTTGAGGCGTTCGTCCGCGCGGTGCGGGACGCCGTCGCGGCGAACGGAGGACCGGCGCGATTCTGACGGGCCCCGGGCCTCGCCCCGGGCTCAGTCCCCGGCCCCGTCCGCGTCCGGCAGCACGTCCCGCAGCAGACCCTGCAACCGCTCGGCGACGAAGCTGAGCGGCAGCAGGGTCAGGGCGCGGGCCCGCGGCGTCCAGAGGGAGGGCCCGTGGCCGGACGTGGACGTGTCGGTCACGGGCCCCTCCGGGACGGCCACCGCCGCGCGATCGGTCGGTCAGACGGTGGGAGGCGGCGTGCGTCCCGGCCCCCGGGACGGCCCGGGGTCGGCGCCGGAGGCGCCCGAGGCGCCCGAGGCGCCCTCGGCGAACGGACCAGGGCCGCTGGAGGTCTTCCGGGTCTCCCAGCCGCCACCCGGCGCCCCCGGCCCGTCACGGCGGGCGTCAAGGTCCGAGTGGTCGGTGCACAGCGCCCAGATGACGAAGGTGCCGAGCGCGATGGCGATCAGCGCCCAGATCGGCTGGTACGGCAGCCAAATGAAGTGCAGGACGACATAGAGCGAGGCCAGCGCGACACCGCACGCCTTGGCCCAGGCCGCGCCCTTGAGGATGCCGTAGCCGGCGATCGCGACCAGGATGCCGAGGATCAGATGGATCCAGCCCCACGTGGTGAGGTTGAACTTGTAGACGTAGTCCCCGATGCGCGCGTAGACGTCGTCCTTGGCGATGCCCGCGATGCCTTCGAGGATGCCGAGGATGCCGCTGACCAGCATCAGGACACCCGCGAACATCGTGCCGCCCGACGCCCAGGGGCTTTCGCTCCGGGGGTTGTTCGCTCCGCTGCTCATGGACACCCTTTCTCTTCTTCTCTTCCTCGACGGTCAGGAGTTCACAGCGTGTGACAGCCCTACGCCGGTCGCGAGCGGGCTTAGCCCGAACGGGTGGTCCCCGGCTCCTTGGCGTCGCACTCGAACCAGGCCGTTTTGCCGGGGCCGTCCGGCCGCGGGTCGTAGCCCCAGCGATCGGTGACCGCCGCGACGATGAGCAGGCCGCGGCCCCCCTCGGCCAGCTCCTCGTCACCGCCCTGCCGGGGAAGCTTCGGACACCGGTCCGCGACCTCCACGCGCAGCCCCTGCGGGCGCCGCAGGATGAGCAGCTCGCAGTGGCGGTCCGGCACGTGACGTACGACGTTCGTGACGAGCTCGGTGAGGGCCAGCTCGGCGCAGTCCCGCAGCTCGCCCATGCCCCAACTCCCCAGATACGCCCGGACGATGAACCGCAGGTGCCGGGCCGAGTGCTCACCGAGCGTGAGGCTCATCCGGTACGTCCCGCGAACGGGTAGAGGTGGAGGGGGAGTTACGTGATTCATGTCACCAGCGTGGAGTGGCTTGGTTACGCTGGGCTACGACTTGAAATGAACGCCGCACGGCGTTGGTTATGGGGGCCCTCGCATGGTCAACATCCGCGACCTCGACCCCAGCGCGTCGCCGCTGGACTACTACGGCTCCGAGCTGCGCCGCCTGCGGGAAGCGGCCGGGCTGAAGCAGGGGCAGTTGGGCGGCTGCATCTTCTGTACGGCGTCCTTGATCGGCCAGATCGAGACGGCGAAGAAGGTGCCGACGCGGGATTTCTCTGAGCGGGTGGATGCGGCGCTCGGTACTGACGGGGTGTTTTCGCGGTTGGTGGGGCTGGTGTTGAAGAGCCAGCTGCCTACCTGGTTTCAGGCTTATGCGGAGATGGAGGCGCGGGCGGCCTACATCTCCACGTATCAGTGCCAGTTGGTGTACGGACTGTTGCAGACGGAGGAATACGCCCGGGCGCTACTGGGCGTAGACCATCCAGGCAAACGCGAGGAGTTGGTCGCGGCTCGTATGGAACGGCAGCGCATCCTGGAGCGCCAGCAACCCCCTGCACTGTGGGTGGTTGTGGGCGAAGCTGTGCTGCACCAAGAGGTCGGCGACCGGGATGTCATGCGAGGCCAACTAGCGCGGTTGTTGGAGTTCCGTGACCACCCGTGGGTGCAGGTGCAGGTGCTCCCGTACTCGATTGGCCAGCACACCGGGATGATGGGGTCATTCACTCTCCTGCGTTTCGATGACGACCCGGACCTGTTCTACGCCGAGAGCTACGACGCAGGCCATATGACCGCAAATTCGCAAGTGATCAGGGAGCGTTCGGTCGGCTACGCTCGCTTGCAGAGCTGTGCCCTCTCGACAGAAGGCTCGGCAAAACTGATCGCTCGTGTGATGGAGGAACGCTATGGGCACCGCACGGCACCTGACGGGCGCACAGTGGCGTAAGTCGTCCTACAGCGGGACCAGTGGCGGCGAATGCATCGAATGCGCCCCCCTCAACGGCACGGAGTGGCGCAAGTCGTCGTACAGCGGCGGCACCGGCGGTGAATGCATCGAATTCGCCCAAGCCCAGTGCAACGAATCCGTCGCCATACGTGACAGCAAGGACCCCGAAGGCCCCGTCTTCACCGTCTCCCCCGGCACCTTCGCCCGCTTCTTGAAGGCAGCGGCTGACGGGGGCCTGGGGCGAAACTGACCGCCCCGGAACGGGCGGCTCGCGCGCTTAACTCCCCTGTGGGGTGGAGAGATGAGCCCGGCACCGATGTGACGGGCGACCCTGGTGGACGCGGCGGTGACGTTGGGGTGCCCTACGCGCCGCGCCGCTGGCCCGCGCTCGCCGGGGCCCCGTC
>NZ_JBFALJ010000009.1:5209-113857 GCF_040660195.1 Streptomyces sp. NPDC050147
CGTTCAGGGGCGCGGGGAACGGCGCGATCAACCACGACGCACCCGCAGTCAAAAGACGACGGCCGGGCCCCGTCAGGGGCGCGGGGAACGGCGCGATCAACCACGACGCACCCGCAGTCAAAAGACGACGGCCGGGCCCCGTCAGGGGCGCGGGGAACGGCGCGATCAGCCACCACGCACCCGCAGTCAAAAGACAGACGGCACCCACCCCCCCCGGGCCCCCCCGCCCCCCAGCGGAGCTACCCCGCCGAGGCGATGACCCGGGTAATCTCCGCAGCCATCCGCCGGATGCCGGGCGAACGCGTAGGACACGGCCGGGACTTGGCAGTGGTAGGCGCCAAGCAGAAGTGCAGATAGTCGTCCCCACGGTGCATGGCCGCCCGGCCAGAATCCGTGCAGTAGGCCGGGTGCGACCTCTCGTACGCCGTGCACGGCAGCTTCTCCACCCAGGTGTAGCGGTCCGAGGCGGGGGCGACAGTGCGACCCGCGTCGGCGATGACATCACCCGAGGCTTCGGCCTGCGCCGCGTAGATTCCGTTGACGCGCCGCACGCGATCGGGCGTGATGGGGTCGGGGCCCTGGAGGACCCACACGATGCGCGGCCCCCCGCCACCACCCCCACCCGCACCATGGATCTCCGCGGCCAGCGCCCTCGCATCGGCGGCGTACCGGTCGAAGTACTTCTGCCGCGCCTTGTCGTACGTGATGCCGTCCATGCAGGGCGTATAGCCCCACGCGTTGCCCCAGAACTGGAGCACCACGTAGTCCGGCCGCTGCTCGCGCACCAGCGCGGCGGCCTTGTCCTTGTCGGGGACGAGGGAGTCCTCGCCGGAGCCGTCGAGATAGTCGCAGAGGGTGGTGCCGGAGTAGGGCGCACTGCGGTAGCGCGCGCCGAGGTCGGCGCGGAGGAGGTCGCCGAGGACGTTCTGGTTCTCCATGGCGAGGGAGTCGCCGAGGTAGAGCACCTTCGGGGCGCCCGCGCGCCGTGGTTTCTTCGCGGCGCGGTGCCGGGTGGTGGACGAGGGCGGCGAGGAGGGCCGCGAGGCGGACGGCTCGGCGGCGGGCTCGCCCCGCCCGGCGTCGGAGCTGCGCGCGGCGGCGGGAGGCTCCGGAGCTTTCGCGGGCGCGCCCCCGGAGCCGGGGTCACCGCACGCCCCGAGAAGCAGCACAGCGGCCAGCACCCCACCGACCCACGCCTTGCGCATATGCCAACTCCCGTTCAGGCGACCGAAACAGCCCCTTAGGCAAGCACAGTCGCCCGCGTGTGAGAAGGCAGCGGGGTGCGTTGGCGGCCCGGCATTACCCCTGACGTAATCGACCTGGTCCGCGCCGCACGGCAAGCTCAAGTCATCGCAAGTCACTGAAGGAACAACCCGGATGAACGAGCCGCAGGAGGCACCCGCCATGTCCGCACACGACACTTCCGCACACGACACTTCCGCGTACGAGACCGCCGTCGCCCGCTACTTCGAGGCCTGGAACGCGCAGGGCTCCGATGACCTGGCCAAGGCCGTCGCAGCGGCCTGGAGCGAGGACGGCAGCTACACGGACCCGCTGGCCGACGTCGCCGGGCACGCGTCCCTCGCCGCGGTGATCAATGGGGCCCACGAGCAGTTCCCCGGCTTCGAGTTCCGGCAGACGGGACCGGTCGACGGCCACCACCACATCGCCCGCTTCGGCTGGGAACTGGTGTCGGTCGCCGACGGCTCCGCGCCCGTCGCCGGTTTCGACGTCATCACGCTCGCCGACGACGGCCGCATCCGCACCGTGCACGGCTTCCTGGACCGCGTGCCCTCGGCCTGAGGCGTCAGCGCGCCACGTACTGCGTGAGGATCGCCTGCACCTCGTAGATGTCGACGCCCTTGGTGAAGGTCTTCTGGATGGTGGGCAAGGGGGTCCCGGAGATCCAGATCTTCAGCTCGGCGTCGAGGTCGAAGTGCCCGGCGGTCTCCACCGCGAAGTGCGTGATGCTGCGGTAGGGAACCGAGTGGTACTCGACCTTCTTGCCGGTTATCCCCTGCTTGTCGACGAGGACGAGGCGACGATCGGTGAAGAGCATGGTGTCCCGGATCAGCAGGAACGCGGCCTGGACCTGCTCGCCGTGGCCCAGCAGACGCGCGTAGTCCTGCTGCGCGGTCATCGGATCGATCGTGTGCGCGTTTCCGAACAGTGCCATGAGAAACCCCCCATTTAGTTGAACTCACAGGAACACGGAACACCCGACTGTAACGCGCGCCCCGCGAGCAGGGGCCGCCGAACTGAAGGACCGCCGAGCTGGGTTTTCCCCCTGCTGTCACATCTTGCCGAGCGCCTCCGTCAAAGGAGTGGAAGCATCGGCAACGGCATAGGAGATCACCATGGAAGCTCGTCTGAACCTCTTCGGCAGCCCGCTCGCGGCCAAGGTCCTCAAGCACATCAACTCGGCGGGCAGGGTCGTGGCCGACTCGTCCCTGCCCGCTGCGACACAGGAACTGGTGAAGATCCGCGCGAGCCAGATCAACGGCTGCGGTTTCTGCACCGACATGCACACGAAGGACGCCACGCACGCGGGCGAGACCTCGACGCGCCTCAACCTCGTCGCCGCCTGGCGCGAGGCCAAGGTGTTCACCGACGCCGAGCGCGCCGCCCTGGAGCTCACCGAGCAGGGCACCCGCATCGCCGACGCGGCGGGCGGGGTCACGGACGAGGCATGGGCGAACGCCGCCAAGCACTACGACGAGACCCAGCTGGCCGCCCTGGTGTCACTCATCGCCCTGATCAACGTCTACAACCGCGTGAACGTCATAGTCCAGCAGCCGGCGGGGGACTATCAGCCGGGCCAGTTCGGCTGACGGGTTCCGCCGGTAGCATCCCTGCCGGGGAGTGGTCCCCGTTTGGCGTTCGGCGTTCGGCAGGGAGAGTGACGATGACGGGCGGCTCACACCGTGCGACGCCCCCACGGCGACGCGATGCGCGACGCAACTGGGATCTCCTGGTGGGGGCGGCCCGCGAGGTCTTCGCGGAGCAGGGGCTCGAGGCGCCGCTGGACGTGATCGCCCGCCGGGCGGGCGTGGGGAACGCGACGCTCTACCGGAACTTCCCCACCCGCGCCGCCCTCGTCGACGCCGTCTTCCGTGACCTCCTGACGGGGACGATGACCGCCGGTGAGCAGGCGCGGAAGGCCCCGGACGCCTGGGCGGCGCTGAACACGTACCTCCGGGTCGTCTTCGTCACGCTGGCCGCCGACCGCGGCACCAACGACCTCATGACCACCCACCTGGAGGGCATCGAGGCGCTGCAGGCCGTGCACGCCCACAACCGCGAGACGATGGACGTCCTGCTGAGCCGGGGCCGCGAGCAGGGCACGGTCCGTGCCGACGCCACGACGGAGGACGTCCTGTTCGCGCTGGCGGCCCTGGGCCGCGCCATCCCGGCCCTGACATCGGCGACCACCCCCGACGCCTGGCACCGCCCCCTGGCCCTGCTCCTGGACGGACTGCGCGCCGCACCGGCCACGCCACGGTTGCCCGACGCGCCGCTGACCGCCGAGCAACTCGCTTCGGTGCTACAGGAGTTGGGCCCACACCGCGCGCCGCGAGGCACCGCGGGGTGACGTAGCCCACCGGGTGAGGAATCCCACCGGCCCTGGCCGCTCGCCAATGCATGGCCATTACACGGAACGGCGGGCTCGGCCAGAACGATGAGCCGGCAGGAGCGAAGAGGTCGATCCGAACGAAAAGGCCCAGGTCGCTTGACCTGGGCCTGAACTGTGGAGCGGGTGACGAGAATCGAACTCGCACTCTCAGCTTGGGAAGCTGATGTTCTACCACTAAACTACACCCGCGAAAGACACCGTCTGTGGCGGTGTCGTAACGTCGCACACTCTACCTCATCCCAGGCCCCGGGCGCTTTTGCCACGGGGCCCGCGTGCTGTCCGGGGCGTGGATGGCGCTGCGGGACGCGGGAGTTGGGGCGTACCGTGAGTGGCCGGAGTGCCGCCTGGAGGGGCGCCCCATTCGTCCCGTAATGTGGCCTTTCGTCGTCGGCTCGCTCGCGAGCGGATCCCGGCGTGCTGCGAGCTCAACTACGGCTTTGGGGAAGGGACTCGAGGACTTGATGGAGCGCACCGTCGTCCGATGTGCCGAAGGGCACGTGTTCAGCACTGCTTCGTTCCCGATGCAGAAGGCCGACCGGCTCGGACCCGGCCGACTCATCCGCTGTCCACGATGCGCCCGATTGCGGCATGCCGTGCCGGTCGCGTCACAGAAGCGGTAACGACAGCTACGGCTACAGCTACAGCGGGAGCGCGCGGGGCCGTCCGATTGGGGCGGGCCCGCGCGCTCTGCGTATCCTCGGTGCGTGCTTCTCTCAGACAAGGACATCCGGGCCGAGATCGACGCCGGACGAGTACGGATCGCTCCGTACGACGAATCCATGGTGCAGCCCTCAAGCATCGATGTGCGGCTCGACCGCTACTTCCGGGTGTTCGAGAACCACCGCTACCCCCACATCGACCCCGCCGTGGAGCAGGCAGACCTGACACGGCTCGTGGAGCCCGAGGGCGACGAGCCGTTCATCCTGCACCCCGGTGAGTTCGTGCTGGCCTCGACGTACGAGATCATCACCCTGCCCGACGACCTCGCGAGCAGGCTCGAGGGGAAGTCCAGCCTGGGGCGGCTCGGGCTTGTGACACATTCCACGGCCGGTTTCATCGACCCCGGCTTCTCCGGGCACGTGACGCTGGAGCTCTCCAACCTCGCGACGCTGCCCATCAAGCTCTGGCCCGGCATGAAGATCGGCCAGCTGTGCATGTTCCGGCTGACCTCGCCCGCCGAGTCGCCCTACGGCTCGGAGCGGTACGGATCGCGTTACCAAGGGCAGCGCGGGCCGACCGCCTCCCGTTCCTTCCTCAATTTCCATCGGACCCAGGTGTGACATCCAGCATGAGTGACGTGCGCGAGAACCTTACGTACGAGAAGTTCGGCGACGCGGTGCGTGAGCTCGCGCAGACCATCGCCGACGACGGGTACCAGCCCGACGTCATCATCTCCATCGCCCGCGGTGGCGTCTTCGTCGCGGGCGGGCTCGCGTACGCGCTCGACTGCAAGAACATCCACCTGGTGAACGTGGAGTTCTACACCGGGGTCGGGACGACCCTGGAAATGCCCGTGATGCTGGCGCCCGTGCCCAACGTCATCGACTTCACCGACAAGAAGGTGCTCATCGCCGACGATGTCGCCGACACCGGGAAGACGCTGAAGCTCGTGCACGACTTCTGCCTCGACCACGTGGCCGAGGTACGGTCCGCCGTCATCTACGAGAAGTCGCAGTCGCTCGTGAAGTGCGAGTACGTGTGGAAGCGCACCGACGACTGGATCAATTTCCCCTGGAGTGTCGAAGAGCCCGTCGTGAAGCGTGCGGGGCAGGTTCTCGACGCCTGAGCAGCGGCGGACCCGAGCAGCGGCAAAGGAGACGGGCCCCGGCGGAGTGATCCGCCGGGGCCCGTCTCTTCGTACGTCGCTAGAACGTGCCCAGCTTGATGATCGCGAGCAGCGCGAGCAGCTGGATCGACGCCGCGCCGAGCGCCTTCGGCCACGGCAGGTCGTGCGACTTGCTCACCATCGCCGTGAGCAGCGCGCCCGCCGCGACCCAGGTCGCCCAGCCGAGGAGCTGGACGAACGGCTGGCCGCCGCCGAGGAACATCGCGACGACCACGCGGGGCGCGTCCGTGATGGACATGATCAGCATGGAGAGGCCGACCGTCGGCTGCCAGGCGCCGTCGCCGCCGAGCTGGCGGGCGAGGGTGTGCGTGACCACGCCCAGGATGAAGGCGCTGATCGTGATCGCCACCGCCGTCGTCAGGACGTACGGGACGGCCGTGGAGAGGGTGGCGCTGATGGCGTCCTCGCGGGCGCCGTCGAAGCCGAAGATCGCGAGCAGGCCGTAGAGGAACGTCACGATGGCGGCCGGGGCCCACATCGCGTAGTCCCGCATCTGGAGGAAGGTCGGCCCCGGGCGCAGCACGATGCCGCGCAGGAGGTCCTTCCAGTGCAGGCGCGGGCCCACCGGCGCGGGGGCCTGGCCCGCGCGGTAGGTGTCGCCCTGGTTGTACGGGTCCTCGCCCACGGAGAAGGCCTGGGTGTGACCGGGGTTGTTGGCGGCGTACGGATCGAAGCCGCCCTGACCGCCGTGGGCCGGGTCTCCCTGCCCCCCGAAGTACTCCGGCTCCCCGTGGTTGCCGCCCGCCTGCGGCCATTGCTGTCCGCCGTATCCGCCCTGGCCCCGGCCGCCCTGGGGCTGGCCTCCCGGGGGTCGGCCGTACGGCGGCTGCTGCCCGCCGTACGGCTGCGAGGACGGCTGAGGGTAGCCGTACGGGGGCTGCTGGCCCTGGGGGGCCTGCTGCCCGTACGGCTCCTGCCGCGGTCGTTGTTGGGGTCGCGCTTGCGGGGTGCGGTTGTCCCGGCCGCGTCCGATCCTGAATCCAGCCACGAATCGAACGTACCTGGTCTGGAGGGCCCGGGTCGTCCCTCCCCGGGAGGAGAGAGGGCTTTGCCGCTGACCTGTGACAACCCCTAGGGGGACCCTGAGGGGTTTGCCCCAGGGCCCTTGGTGTCGCCCGCCGCCCGTCAGTGACCGAGGACCGCTCCGTAGGCGTACGGGTCCAAGGAGGCGGGCAGGCCGAGGGAGTTCGGTGTGACGACCGAGCCTCCGGCCTTCGCGCCGGGAAGGTCCCAGACGCCGCCGGCGGCGGAGTTCTCGCCGGGTGCGGCGACGGAGAGGTCCGGGACGCCGTCCCCGTTGTGATCACCGAAGGCGAGGGCGCCGCCGAAGAGGTCGCCCGCCTGGGCGGCGCCCGGGATGCCGGGGGAGTTCTGCTGGTAGGCGACCGTGCCGGGGTTCGCCGCGCCCGCCGGGTCGAGCAGGCCCATCTCGCCGCCCTTCAGGACGGTGACACTGCCCGCCTTCGCCGCGCTGCCGATGGCCTCGCCGGGGGCGCCCGCGATCAGGTCGTCGTGACCGTCGGCGTCGATGTCCGCCACGGCGAGCGCGTCACCGAAGCCGTCACCGGTCTCGGCGACGCCCGGCATGCCCGCGGTGTCCTGGTTGAACGTCTGCTGCTCCCAGCCGAAGCTGCCGTTGGCGCCGCCGAAGCGGATGTGGATGCCGCCGCCCTTGGTGAGCTCCTCGGGGCCGCACGGGTCGTCGATGTTCTCGTCGGCGTTCTCGCGGCAGTTGCCGAGGGCGAGGTCGTCGTAGCCGTCGCCGTTGAAGTCGCCGGACGCGAGGGCGTTCGCGGCGCTGTTGGAGTTGTTCCAGAAGTTGAGCATGGAGCCTTCGTCCTTGTTCCAGCCGTAGAGGCGGACGTGGGACTGGGTGTAGGGCTGGTTCTTCGTGTAGTAGCCGAGGGCGAGGTCGGGGCGTCCGTCGGTGTCGTAGTCGCCGGTCGTCATGGTGGGGGCGCGCCCGCCCATGCGGTCGGCCATGATCGGCTGGGTGCGGGCGACGAGCGGGTGGGTGTTCGCGACGACCTGGTCCTTGCCGCCGATGGCGAGGTCGACGTCCGTGTCACCGGTGAAGTCGGCGGCGACGAGGGCGTTCCCGTACGCGTCGCCGGTCTTGGTGCCGCGGGCGGCGGTGTTGGCCCCGGAGAAGCCGTCGCCGGTGCCGTACAGGACGGTGACGGACCCGGCGTCGGTCTTGGCGTCGATGTCCTCGCCGGGGGCGCCGATGACGAGGTCGGCGTACTTGTCGTCGTCGATATGAGCGGCGACGACCGACCCGCCGAACCGGTCACCGGCTTCCGGGGTGCCGGGCACCTCGACGGTGGCCTGGGTGATCCGCCGCACACTGTGCGGGCCGGGCCCGTGCCGGCCACCGAACACCACACTCACGAACCCCGCCTTGGCCTTGTCACCGACACTGCCGCTGGGCACACCGACGAAGAGGTCGTCGTATCCGTCCCCGTTGAAGTCGGCGGTGAGGGGAGCGGGGGCGGCGGCGGGAGCGGCGGTCGCGGTGGCCGCGAAGGGGAGGGTCAGGCCGGTGGCGGCCAAGGTGGTGGCGGTGGCGACGGCGATGGTGCGTGCGCGCAGAGGCACGGAGGACTCCAACTCTAAGATGATCAAGGGGAGTTGGCCGCCGGGGGTGTTACACGGCTTCACTCTTGGGTTGGTTCACCTGTGTGACACTTGGAGTTGGGGAAGGGTTGCCCTGCGCGCACGACTCATGCACACCTCATAAGGACGGACAGGCGTACGTCCCAGGCGCCCGGTCAGTCGTTGACGGCGTCGCCCAGTTGCGAGCCGGCCCCGAGGCCGTAGTCCGCCGCGCTGAAGACGTCGGCCCCGGCTGTCGAGAGCCCCGCGCCCGCCCCGTGCAGCTGCCACACCGCTCCGTTCCCGGAGTCCTCGTACGGAGCTGTCGCGGCGAGGTCGGCCCTGCCGTCGCGGTCGAAGTCCGCGAGCCGGACCTGCGCGCCGAACTCGTCGTTCGACTCCGCGGCGCCCGGCACCCCGGTGGTGTTCTGCGAGAAGCGCTTCGCGCCGGTGGTGGTCGGGCCGGTGGCGGCACCGCGCAGCACCAGGATGTCGCCGACGCGGGTGCGGCCGTCCAGGGACTCGTACGAGACGCCCACCGCCAGCTCCGCCCGGCCGTCTCCGGTGACGTCGGCGATGGAGAGGTCGGCGCCGAACTGGTCGCCGGCCTCGTTGTCACCCGGGATGCCCGCGGTGCCCTGGTGGTAGGTGTGGCGGGTGCGGCCGAGTCCGCCGGTGGCGTCAGCTCCTTCCACGCCGTGGAAGACCATGACGTAACCCGCTTCGTGGCTCGGGTCCGTGATCCCGTTGCTGTTCAGGTCGGGACTCGGCAGGCCCACGGCGAGGTCGGTGCTGCCGTCGCCGTTCAGGTCGCCTGCCGCCGAGGTGGTCCCGCCCGGGAGGGCCGCTCGGTCGTAGAACTCCGAGGGCTCGCCCGTCGGGCCGCTGCCGTAGATCACGGTCGTGCCAGGAACGGTCACGGCGAGTTCGTCCTTGCCGCCACCCGAGAAGTTCCCCACCGCCAACTGGCCCCAGCCCACCCAGTTGTCGCTGTTACGGGCCTCCAACGGCTTCGCTTTCGGAAGGGACGTGCGGCTGAAGGCCCCGTCGAGCAGCCACAGGCCCGACGCGTCCGCGATCACCACCTCGGGTGCCGCGTCACCCACAAAGTCACCGATGGCGGTATCGGCGCCGAAGAACTGCTGGTCGTAGGCGCCTGAATCGGCGAGGTTCGCGCCGCCGCGGAAGGGTGTGGGGCCGCCCCACAGGACGGTGACGGCACCGCGGAGAGACAGATCACCGACGCTCTCACCCTCACTGGTGACGAGCAGGTCGGCGTATCCGTCGCCGTCGAGGTCACCGCTGGAGAGGTCGGTCCCGAACAGGTCCTCCGTCTCGGCGTCGCCGGGGACACCGGAGGAGTTCTGGGTGACGTACACCCGCTTGCCGGTGAGCCCGGAGGCCGAGCCGAAGGTCACGAGAACCGCTCCGGCACGCTTCTTGCCGCCGACGGACTTCTCCGGCATGCCCACGGCGAGGTCCCTGTAGCCGTCGCCGTTGAAGTCGTCGGCGTATCGGGCCGGGGCGGCTGACGCCGTGGTGGACAGAGCCAGTGGGGTGAGTCCTGCCGCTATGAGCGTGAGCGCCGCTGTGGTGACGCGGGTGCGCATGAAAAGGATCTCCAAGTCGGTGACGGGGACGAGACGCAGGAAGGGAACTGGAGCTTCAGCGGGCGAGGACGGAGCCGAACGCGGCGTAGTCGCCCGTTACGCCCAGCTTGTCGGCGCAGAGGTAGAAGGAGCCTGCGACCGACGTGCCGCGGGTGTTCCAGGTGCAGCCGGTGCCGTTCTCGCCGGGGACGCCGACGCTCAGGTCCGCCTTGCCGTCTCCGTTCCGGTCCGCCAGATCGACCGCGGCGCCGAAGGAATCCGAGGTCTCCGCGGCACCCGACACTCCCTCGGTGTTCTCGTGGATTGCCTTGGCTCCCGAGCCGGTCAGCCCTTGCGCGGAGCCGAGCAGGACCGTCACCGAACCGGTGGAGTCCTTGCCGTCAATCGCCTCACCCGGGGCTCCGACGACGACGTCACTGAATCCGTCGTTGTTGGTGTCACCGGTGCTCACCGAGAAACCGAACCGGTCACCACGTTCGCCCGTGCCGGGAATACCGGCGGTGTCCTGATGGATCAGGGTCGGAGTACCGCTGGGATCGATGCCGGCGGGGCCGCCGTACCAGACGGAGATCTGCCCACCGATACGGGCGTCGGGCCGATCCCTCTCCGGGTCCAGTCCGTCGCCGAGAACCAGGTCGCCATAGCCGTCGCCGTTGACGTCGCCGACCGAGCCGGTCGTACCGTCCGCACGCGTCAACTCGGTCCGCTTGTAATGCCCTTGGGCCCAGTCGTCGATGTAGACACGGCCGCCTGGGTCGTCGTCGTACAGCCCGGGCAGCATGATGCGTTCCGCGGTCTTGTCGCTGTCGACGCTGCCCGTGACCGCACCGCGTGTGGAGCCGAGTTGATGGTCTCTGTCATGTGTGAGGGGAACGCCCCGGCGGGTGAACGGTCCCTGGAAGTGCTGGGCGCCGCAGCGCGACCCCACCGTGATGTCGGCGGCTCCGTTGGCATCGGTGTCCCCGGCGGTCAGTGCTTCGGCGAACGCGCACCCGTCGTCCGGTACGGCGGACGGCTTGACCGTTGCTCCGGCACCGAGGCCGGATGCGCCGCCCCAGACGATGGTGAGGCTGCCCGCGTCACGATCGGAGTCCAGGTCTTCGCCCGGCGCGCCGATGAGCAGATCCGCATGGCCGTCCAGGTCGAGGTCACCGGTTGCGAGCGTCTGGCCGAACCTGTCATTGGTCTCCGCCGCGCCCGGTATCCCGGTGCTCGACTGCGAGAGGGTCTGTCGGCGGTCGGCGCTCAGCCCGTTCGCCGAACCGTAGAAGACGACGACCGTACCTGCGGCAACCTTGCCGGAGACGGTGGCCTCGGGGGCGGCTACCACGAGGTCGCGGTAGCCGTCTCCGTTGAAGTCGCCCGAAAGGCCGGACGGGGCGGCGGTGGCGGCGGAGGGCAGGGCGGTGAGCAGGCCCGCGGCGAGCGTCGCGGCAGGCAGGAGTACACGGGCGGGGTGGCGCATGAGGGCTCCGGAGGCATGGACCGGGCCCGCACGGAGGGGTGCGGGCCCGGTGTTCAGAGGGTGACGGGGGAGGGTGGGTCAGTCCGCGAAGTTCGTGCCGAGGCGCGGGGTGCCCGTGGCCGAGATGCCGACCGTGGACGTGTAGACGCCGGAGGTGCCGGCGAGGGTGCCGTCGGGCAGGGCGTCCAGGACGTAGAACGCGCCGTTGGAGCCGTTCTCGCCCGACGCGCCGACGGAGACGTCGCCCCGGCCGTCCGCGTTCAGGTCGTCGATGTGGACGTCGGACCCGAAGAAGTCGTTCTTCTCGTTGGCGTTGGGGATGCCCGGGGAGTTCTGGCTGTAGAGCGCCGAGCCGGCCGTGGAGAGGCCGGAGCCGTCCGCCGCGCCGTAGATGACGGTGATGGAGCCCGCGTCGGCGACGCCCTCCAGGTCCTCGCCGGGAGTGCTCGCGACCAGATCGAGGTGACCGTCGCCGTTGATGTCGCCGAGGTCGAGCTCCGCGCCGAAGGAGTCGCCGTTCTCGCTGCCGCCCGGGATGCCCGCCGTGTCCTGGGTGATGGCCTGGCTGTCGCCGTACGGGCCGTTCGCGTTGCCCTTGACGACGTACACCGTGCCGCCCTTGTTGGCGCCGGCGATGCCCTCGTCCCAGGTCAGGCCGATGATGACGTCGCCGTAGCCGTCGCTGTCCGTGTCGCCCACGTCGGTGATGTGGCCCGCGGGAAGCCGCTGCACGCCGGTCGTGGTGACGCCGTTCGTGCTGCCCGGCAGCCAGAGGTTGGCGTTGTAGTCGTCGGCGGTGGAGAAGCCGTTGACGATCAGGTCGTCCTTGCCGTCGCCGTTGACGTCGCCGGAGTGCAGGTTGAAGGGGCCCGCGTCTTCGCCGCTGTGGATGGGCGGGAGCACGGTGTAGCGGCCGCCGGTGGCGCCGGTGCGCTTGATGCCGCCGTCGAAGATGTCGATGGTGGCCGCGCCCGACGCGGCCCCGACGGCGAGGTCGTCCTTTCCGTCGCCGTCGAAGTCACCCGCCTGGAGGGGGCCGCCGAACCCGTCGTGCTTCGTGGGGCGCGGGTCCGCGATCGTGGAGCCGCCGGAGAGGCCGCTCGGGGAGCCCCACAGGACCTGGACCGTGCCGCCGTCCACGTCGCTGCCGACGTCCTCGCCGATGGCGCCGACGGCGAGGTCGTCGTAGCCGTCGCTGTCGAAGTCTCCGTACGCGGTGTCGGCGCCGAAGAAGTCGCCCTTCTCGGCGGTGCCGGGCACGCCCGCGCTGTTCTGGCTGTAGGTGACGTGGCGCTGCTCGGCGCCACCGTAGGTGACGACGACCTGGCCTGCCTTGTCCTTGCCGCCCACGTTGGCGTGCGGCGCGGAGGTGGCGAGGTCGGCCGCGCCGTCGCCGTTGAAGTCGGCGTCGTCCGGCTGGGTCGCCGCGGCGGGCGCGGCGGTCGCCGTGGTGGCCGTGAGAGTGAGGAGTCCGCCCGTCAGCGCGGCGGCGGTGGCCCTGGCCGCCGCGAGGCGGCCGCGTCTGGATCGGGGGAGCGGGGAAGTGCGCTTGTGCTTGGGCATGGCCTGCGTCTCCTGCGGGTGTGACTGGGGCGGTTGTCGTCGTTTGCCTGGAGTTGGGCCCGATGACACGGCCCCGTCGGCGAGGAGAAGACCGTTGACGGGGGGCAAGGGTTGTATGGGGGGAGGGAGTTGGCTGTGTTGTGAAGTGTGCGCCGTGTGCGGGTAGTTGAGGTGCGTTGCGGGAGTTGAGGTGCGTTGCGGGTGAAACACCGGCTCCGCCGCGTTCGTCCTCGAACGCGGCGGAGGGGGTCAGCGCAACGTCGTGCCGAAGCTCACGCCGCCGAAGCCGAAGTCCGTCCCGTTGAAGGAGGCCGCGTACGACGACGTCAGGCCCGTCGTCGTGCCGCGCAGGACCCACACGGCGCCGGCGTCCACCGTCGTGCCGATGTCCTCGCCGATCGCGCCGGCGGCCAGGTCCGCCTTGCCGTTCTTGTTGATGTCCTTGAGCCGGACGGAGGTGCCGAAGCTGTCGCCCGCCTCGGCGACGCCGGGTACGCCCGCGGTCTCCTGGTGCCAGGCCTTGCCCGAGGTGAACTTGCCCGCGGTGGACTTGAGGAGCGTCACGCTGCCGGTACCGCCCGCCGTGCCGACCTGCTCGCCGGGCACGCCCACCGCGAGGTCCGCGAGGCCGTCGCCCGTGACGTCACCCGCGGCCACGGACCAGCCGAAGCCGTCGTACGCCTCGTCGGCGCCGGGGATGCCCGTACTGGCCTGGTCGTACGTCAGCGGGGCGCCGAACTTGCCGTCGCCGCCGAACCGCACGGTGACCGAACCGCCCTTGCTGCCCCCGGGGTTGCCGGTGACCAGATCGGCGTAACCGTCGCCGTCGACATCACCGGTGGCGGCGGTGTCGCGCGTGGCCGTCGGGTCGGCGCCCTCGCCGAGGATCTCGGCCCGGTAGCCGTAGTCACCGGCGCCACCGTTCATGTGCGCGGTCCAGGCGCCGCCGTCGGCGCGCTCGCCGTACAGGACGAGACCGATGCCGTCCTTGCGCTTGAAGTTGCCCGAGACCATGCCGTCCAGGTGGGCGCCCTCGGGGATGAAGTCGACCTCCAGGCCGTACGCCTGTCCCTGCGCACCGGAGTAGTACCACCAGTTGTCGCCGCTGATCACGGCCAACTGGGGCGCACCGTCGTCGTCGAAGTCGGACCAGGTGGTGGCCTCGCCGAAGCGGCCCGCGGTGTCCTCGGGAGCGTTGACGTGGCCGCCGGAGGTGAAGGCGTTCTTGCCGCCCTTGATGACCGTGACGGAGCCGGAGGGCTTGCCCTCGACCTTCTCGCCGGGTGCGCCGACGATCAGGTCGGCGTAGCCGTCCCCGTTCGTGTCGCCGCTGGTGACGTTCTCGCCGAACTCGTCCTCGGCCTCCATGACCCCGGGCACGCCGGCCGTGTTCTGGGTGACGGTGACGGAGCGGCTTTCGGAGACTCCGGAGGCCGAACCAAACGTCACGGTCACGGAGTTGGAGTTGGGTGTGCCGACCGCGAGGTCGCGGTAACCGTCGCCGTTGTAGTCGTCCTTGAGCGTCGACGCGGCGCTCGCCGTGCCCGCGAGGGGCAGTGTCAGGCCGGTGGCCGCCAAGGCCGCGACGCTCGCGGCGATGGCCAGGTTACGTACGCGCACGTGAGGCTCCCGGGAGTGGAGGACTGCTTCCGGGGATGTGACATGCGGGGCGTACGAATGGTTGTGCGACAGGAGAGGCCAGGTGTCCTGCGGGTGAACGCCGGGTCGGGTCGTCAGGCGCCGTCCCCCAGCGCCAGGAACTCAGCGGTGGAGAAGGTCAGCCGGGGCTTGCGCGAGACCAGGTCGGTCTTCACCCCCGGGTAGACGCCGATCGTGTCCTCGCCGTCGCTCCGGTAGGTGCGCAGGATCAGATCGGCCCGCTCGTCCCCGTCGAAGTCCGCGAGGGCGAGCACCTGCGTGGTGCCCTTGGCCGAAGGGACCACGAGCGCCGAGGCGTTGCTGTCGAGCGGCCCCGTTCGTCCCCTGAAGACGCGGACCTCGCCCGTACCGCCGCCGTCCCCGCTGCTCCCGCCGCTCAGGACGAGCTCGCTCAGGCCGTCGCCGTCGAGGTCACCCGTGTCCACGGCGACGTTCTTGGACTCCATGGCGGCGCGCGCGGTGCCGGGCACGTCATAGCGCAGGGCGACCCCGGCCGGACCCGCGACGGCGGCGTCCATGCCCTTGCCCCTGCCGAAGCGGCCGAACGCGGTGTCCGTGCCCGCGGGGAAGAGCACCCCGGTCTCGGCGGGGCCCTGCGGTCCGCCCAGGACGAGGGCGCCGGCTGCGGCGCCGGACGCGTTCGCCGCCTTGCGGACGAGCAGGTCGTCGTAGCCGTCGCGGTCGACGTCCGTCGCCCTGCCGGTCACGAGGTCGTTGCCCGGCGCGGGCAGCGGCTTGCCCGCGGCGCGCGGGGCGCCGGTCCGCTTGAACGGGCCCCGCAGGTAGCTGAGCCGGGCGCCGCTCGCGTGCAGGACCAGGTCGCTCGCGCCGTCCCCGTCGAAGTCCCCGCACACCGGCTGGTCGGACCAGTCGTTGCCGATGCGGGACTGCGCGGGCACCTTGACCTTCACGGCCTTGCCCTTCAGGCCCTGGGGCGAGCCGAAGAGGATCTGCAGCGGCACGGGCGGGCGGCCGATGCCGTCGTAGGGCGGGTCGGTGGAGACCAGCAGATCGGTGAACCCGTCCTTGTCGAGGTCACAGGAGGCCTCGGACTCGAAGGCGGCGGGCAACTCACCCTTCGTACGCGCGCCGTTGGCCCGCGCGCTCAGCAACTGCCGTGCCCCGGGCCGCAGTCCGCTCTCCGACCCGTAGACGACGCCGATGCCCGCGTCGTCGCCGTGGCCGCTGTGCACGAGGTCGTCGAGTACGAGGTCCGGGGCGCCGTCACCGTTGAAGTCGTCGTCGACCTTGCTGCCCTCGCCCTGCGGGACGGGCTGCTGGGGAGCGCCCTTGCCCTCCATGCTGACGGGCCGGTGCCGGGCGTCGGGCTTGCCCGCCTCGTCGCTGCCGCCGCACCCGGCGAGCAGCAGCGCGCAGCTGACGACGGCTGCCGTGCCCACGACACCCCCGCGCCGCGTCCGTCTGACGCCACGTTCGTCACGTATCCCGGCACTCCGCATGCCCATCACCCACCCCGACCGCCCCACGGACAACAACCAGCACATGATGCTCCCCTTCCGCCCACGCGAAAAGACCGGCCCCGCCCCTAAGGGCGGAACCGGCCTCGAGCAGCAGGACTGCCTTACTTCACCGGCTCGGGCGCCGGTTCGTCCGCGGCCTCGGACTCACCGGCGGGGTCCACCGGGGTCTTCACGGAGTCGAGCAGCAACTGCGCGACGTCCACGACCTGGAGGGACTCCTGGGCCTTGCCCTCGTTCTTCTTGCCGTTGACGGAGTCGGTGAGCATCACCAGGCAGAACGGGCAGGCGGTCGACACGATGTCGGGGTTGAGGCTGAGCGCCTCGTCGACCCGCTCCGTGTTGATGCGCTTGCCGATCCGCTCCTCCATCCACATCCGCGCGCCACCGGCACCGCAGCAGAAGCCGCGCTCCTTGTGGCGGTGCATCTCCTGCTGGCGCAGGCCCGGGACGGCGGACATGATCTCGCGCGGGGGCGTGTAGATCTTGTTGTGCCGGCCGAGGTAGCACGGGTCGTGGTAGGTGATGAGGCCCTCGACGGGCGTCACCGGGATCAGCTTGCCCTCGTCGATGAGGTGCTGAAGCAGCTGCGTGTGGTGGATGACCTCGTAGTCACCGCCGAGCTGCGGGTACTCGTTGCCGAGCGTGTTGAGGCAGTGCGGGCAGGTCGCGACGATCTTCTTCGCGGTCTTCGGCTTGGCCGACTCGGGCGTGGTCCTGCCGTCGTCGTCGAGCTCCTCGCCGAACGCCATGTTCAGCGCCATCACGTTCTCCTGGCCGAGCTGCTGGAACAGCGGCTCGTTGCCGAGGCGGCGTGCGGAGTCGCCGGTGCACTTCTCGTCGCCGCCCATGATCGCGAACTTGACGCCCGCCATGTTGAGCAGTTCCGCGAAGGCCTTGGTGGTCTTCTTGGCCCGGTCTTCGAGTGCGCCCGCGCAGCCGACCCAGTAGAGGTACTCGACCTCGGTGAGGTCCTCGATGTCCTTGCCGACGACCGGCACCTCGAAGTCGAGCTCCTTGAGCCACTCGAGGCGCTGCTTCTTGGCGAGACCCCAGGGGTTGCCCTTCTTCTCCAGGTTCTTGAGCATCGTCCCGGCCTCGGAGGGGAACGCGCTCTCGATCATCACCTGGTAGCGGCGCATGTCGACGATGTGGTCGATGTGCTCGATGTCCACCGGGCACTGCTCGACGCAGGCGCCGCAGCTGGTGCAGGACCACAGGACGTCGGGGTCGATGACGCCGTTCTCCTCGGCGGTGCCGACGAGGGGGCGCTCGGCCTCCGCGATGGCGGCGGCCGGAACGTCCTTGAGCTGCTCGGCCGTCGCCTTCTCGTTGCCCTCCATGTCCTTGCCGCCGCCCGCGAGGAGGTACGGGGCCTTGGCGTGCGCGTGGTCGCGCAGCGACATGATCAGGAGCTTCGGGGAGAGCGGCTTCCCGGTGTTCCAGGCGGGGCACTGCGACTGGCAGCGGCCGCACTCGGTGCACGTACTGAAGTCGAGGAGCCCCTTCCAGGAGAACTGCTCGACCTGGCTGACACCGAACACGGCGTCCTCGGCCGGGTCCTCCCAGTCGATCGGCTTGCCGCCGGACGTCATGGGCTGGAGCTCGCCCAGCGTCGTGGAGCCGTCCGCGTCGCGCTTGAACCAGATGTTCGGGAAGGCGAGGAAGCGGTGCCAGGCGACGCCCATGTTCGTGTTGAGCGCGACGGTGATCATCCAGATGAACGACGTCGCGATCTTCACCATGGCGAAGAAGTACGTGAGGTTCTGCAGCGTGGAGAGGTCCATGCCGCCGAACCACGAGACGAACGGGTACGAGATGAAGAACGACGCCTCGTAGCTGTCCACGTGGTGCTGGGCACCCTCAAGGGCGTGCAGCGTGAAGATGCAGATGCCGACGATGAGGATGACGGCCTCGACGAAGTACGCCTGGCCCTTCTTGGAGCCCGCGAAGCGGGACTTGCGGCCCGGATTGTTGTCGGGCTTGCTCAGCTGCCGGATGACGATGAGCGTCAGGATGCCGACCACCGTCATGGTGCCGATGAACTCGACGAACATGTTGTACGGGGCCCACTCGCCGATGATCGGCAGCATCCAGTCGGCCTTGAAGAGCTGGCCGATGGCGTTCACGATGGTCAGGAGGAGTGAGAAGAAGCCCACCGCCACGAACCAGTGCGCGACGCCGACGACGCCCCAGCGGTTCATGCGGGTGTGGCCGAGGAACTCCTTGGCCACGGTGACGGTGCGCTGCACGGGCTGATCGGTGCGGGTGCCTGCCGGGACGGGCTGACCGAGCCGCATGTACTGGTAGATCTGCACGATGGCACGGCCGAACAGCGCGACGCCGACCGCGATTAGGACCAGCGACACGATGATCGCGGCGAGTTGCATTTGGGGGCTCCTCGGGCCTGCGAGGCGAACTATTACTAAGCGGTAACTTATGCAGTCCGTCTGAGACTACCCACTTACTCAGCCGCACTGTAGCCAGCGAGGCGGTGATCTGCGTCGCTCAGGCATGCCTTGCCGCGTCGCGGGCCGGGGGAGCGCCGCGGGGGAGCGCCCGAAGGGGCGCGGGGAGCGGCGCGACCAGCCACATTCGACCCGCAGGCGGGTGCCTGTGTTACAGCGGAGGGGCGCCTAGTTGCGCGTAAGACCGGGATAAGAGTTGAGCGGCCTCGACTCAGCTCTGTTGACTCCGGCGAAGCGCTAATGCATCCTTGAGTCAGATCCACTCAAGAAGTACATCTGGAGGAACCGAAATGGCACGTGCGGTCGGCATCGACCTGGGCACGACTAACTCTGTCGTCAGCGTTCTTGAAGGCGGCGAGCCCACCGTCATCACCAACGCCGAGGGCGCCAGGACCACGCCGTCCGTCGTCGCCTTCGCGAAGAACGGCGAGGTGCTGGTCGGCGAGGTGGCCAAGCGCCAGGCGGTCACCAACGTCGACAGGACCATCCGGTCGGTCAAGCGCCACATGGGCACCGACTGGAAGGTGGACATCGACGACAAGGGGTTCAACCCCCAGCAGATCTCGGCGTTCATCCTGCAGAAGCTGAAGCGCGACGCGGAGTCGTACCTGGGCGAGAAGGTGGCCGACGCGGTCATCACCGTCCCGGCGTACTTCAACGACTCGGAGCGCCAGGCCACCAAGGAGGCCGGCGAGATCGCGGGCCTGAACGTCCTGCGCATCGTGAACGAGCCGACGGCCGCCGCTCTCGCGTACGGCCTCGACAAGGACGACCAGACGATCCTCGTCTTCGACCTCGGTGGCGGCACCTTCGACGTGTCCCTCCTGGAGATCGGCGACGGCGTCGTCGAGGTGAAGGCCACGAACGGCGACAACCACCTCGGTGGTGACGACTGGGACCAGCGCGTCGTCGACTACCTGGTCAAGCAGTTCAACAACGGCCACGGCGTGGACCTCTCCAAGGACAAGATGGCGCTCCAGCGCCTGCGCGAGGCGGCCGAGAAGGCCAAGATCGAGCTGTCCTCCTCCACGGAGACCTCGATCAACCTCCCGTACATCACGGCGTCCGCCGAGGGCCCGCTGCACATGGACGAGAAGCTCACGCGCTCCCAGTTCCAGCAGCTCACGTCCGACCTTCTGGAGCGCTGCAAGACGCCGTTCCACAACGTCATCAAGGACGCGGGCATCCAGCTCTCCGAGATCGACCACGTCGTTCTCGTCGGTGGCTCGACCCGTATGCCCGCCGTCGCGGAGCTCGTCAAGGAGCTGACCGGCGGCCAGGACGCCAACAAGGGCGTGAACCCGGACGAGGTCGTCGCCATCGGCGCCGCGCTTCAGGCCGGTGTCCTCAAGGGCGAGGTCAAGGACGTCCTGCTCCTCGACGTCACCCCGCTGTCCCTCGGCATCGAGACCAAGGGAGGGATCATGACCAAGCTCATCGAGCGCAACACCACGATCCCGACCAAGCGCTCCGAGATCTTCACGACGGCCGAGGACAACCAGCCGTCCGTCCAGATCCAGGTCTACCAGGGCGAGCGCGAGATCGCGGCGTACAACAAGAAGCTCGGGATGTTCGAGCTCACGGGCCTGCCGCCGGCCCCGCGCGGTGTCCCGCAGATCGAGGTCGCCTTCGACATCGACGCCAACGGCATCATGCACGTGACGGCCAAGGACCTCGGCACCGGCAAGGAGCAGAAGATGACCGTCACCGGCGGCTCCTCGCTGCCGAAGGACGAGGTCGACCGCATGCGCCAGGAGGCCGAGCAGTACGCGGACGAGGACCACAAGCGCCGCGAGGCCGCCGAGTCCCGCAACCAGGGCGAGCAGCTCGTCTACCAGACGGAGAAGTTCCTCGCGGACAACGCGGAGAAGGTCCCCGGTGACGTGAAGACCGAGGTCGAGTCCGCCGTCGAAGAGCTGAAGGAGAAGCTCAAGGGCGAGGACACGGCGGAGATCCGCACGGCCACCGAGAAGGTCGCGGCCGTCTCGCAGAAGCTCGGCCAGGCCATGTACGCGGACGCGCAGGCCGCCGGTGCCGAGGGCGCTGCCCCGGGTGCCGAGGGCGGCGAGGCCCCGAACATGTCCAAGGACAAGGACGACGACGTGGTCGACGCCGAGATCGTCGACGACGAGAAGCCGAACGACGCGAAGGGCGGCGCCGCATGACCGAGGAGACTCCGGGCTTCGGCGACAACGCCGAGAAGCCTGACGTCCCCTCCGGCGCCACCCCTGATGACGCGGCGCCGCAGGCCGCCGAGCCCTCCACTGAGGAGGGCCCGGCGGCCCCGGCCGGGGACGCAAACAAGACATCTGACCAGTCCGGTCAGTCCGGTCAGTCCGCCCAGTCCGCCCAGTCCGCTCAGGACGTCGGTCTGATCGCCCAGCTGGACCAGGTGCGTACGGCGCTCGGTGAGCGCACGGCGGACCTCCAGCGACTGCAGGCGGAGTATCAGAACTACCGCCGCCGTGTGGAGCGGGACAAGGTGACGGTCAAGGAGATCGCCGCGGCGAACCTCCTGTCCGAGCTCCTCCCGACCCTCGACGACATCGGCCGCGCCCGTGAACACGGCGAGCTGGTCGGCGGTTTCAAGTCGGTCGCGGAAGCGCTGGAGACGGTCGTCGCCAAGATGGGCCTCCAGCAGTTCGGCAAGGAGGGCGAGCCCTTCGACCCGACGATCCACGAAGCCCTGATGCACTCGTACGCACCGGACGTCACCGAGACGACGTGCGTCGCGATCCTGCAGCCGGGGTACCGCATCGGTGAGCGCACCATCCGCCCCGCGCGGGTGGCCGTGGCCGAGCCGCAGCCGGGCGCGCAGACGGTCAAGGGTGACGCGGAAGCCACCGGGACCGCTGCTTCCACGGACTCCGCCGACGAGGCGGAGGACAAGGAGACCGGTGGCGGCCCGGACGAGGGCTGACGTATCGGAGTTGTTGTGAAGCGAGAGGAGGGACGTCGGGGATGAGCACCAAGGACTTCATCGAGAAGGACTACTACAAGGTCCTCGGCGTCCCCAAGGACGCCACCGAAGCCGAGATCAAGAAGGCGTACCGGAAGCTCGCACGCGAGAATCACCCGGACGCCAACAAGGGCAACGTCAAGGCGGAGGAGCGCTTCAAGGAGATCTCCGAGGCGAACGACGTCCTCGGCGACCCCAAGAAGCGCAAGGAGTACGACGAAGCGCGTGCTCTCTTCGGCAACGGCGGCTTCAGGGCCGGTCCCCCGGGCGCCGGCAGCGGCGGCTCGTTCAACTTCGACCTGGGCGACCTCTTCGGAGGCGGCGCCCCGGGCGGCGGTGGAGCGGCCGGCGCGGGCGGCTTCGGGGGCGGTCTGGGTGACGTCTTCGGGGGCCTGTTCAACCGAGGCGGCACGGGCGCGGGCGGCGCGGGCACGCGTACGCAGCCCCGGCGCGGCCAGGACGTCGAGTCCGAGGTCACGCTGAGTTTCACGGAGGCGGTGGACGGGGCCACGGTCCCGCTGCGGATGTCCTCCCAGGCGCCCTGCAAGGCGTGTTCCGGCACCGGCGACAAGAACGGCACACCGCGCGTGTGTCCGACCTGCGTCGGCACGGGACAGGTCACGCGGGGCGGAGGCGGCGGTTTCTCCCTCACCGACCCCTGCGTGGACTGCAAGGGCCGCGGGCTCATCGCCCAGGACCCCTGCGAGGTCTGCAAGGGTTCGGGCCGGGCGAAGTCGTCGCGCACGATGCAGGTCCGCATCCCCGCGGGCGTGTCGGACGGCCAGCGCATCCGCCTCCGGGGCAAGGGCGGCCCGGGTGAACGGGGCGGCCCGGCAGGCGACTTGTACGTGGTCGTGCACGTCGACACCCATCCGGTCTTCGGCCGCAAGGGCGACAACCTGACGGTGACGGTGCCGGTGACGTTCGCCGAGGCGGCACTGGGCGGCGAGGTGAAGGTCCCCACGCTGGGCGGCCCGCCGGTCACCCTGAAGCTGCCTCCGGGCACCCCCAACGGTCGTACGATGCGGGCGCGGGGCAAGGGCGCGGTGCGCAAGGACGGCTCGCGGGGCGATCTGCTGGTGACGGTGGAGGTGTCAGTCCCGACATCCCTCTCCGACACGGCGAAGGAAGCCCTGGAGACCTACCGCGAGGCGACTGCGGACGACGATCCGCGGGCAGAACTGTTCCAGGCCGCGAAGGGAGCATGAGATGGACGGCCGTCGTCGACAGTCCAGTTTTGGGCGGGCGTACCAACTGACCGACGAGACGCCGGTCTACGTCATCTCGGTGGCCGCCCAGCTTTCGGGGCTCCACCCGCAGACCCTGCGCCAGTACGACCGTCTCGGCCTGGTCTCACCGGACCGCACGGCGGGCCGCGGCCGACGCTACTCCGCCCGCGACATCGAACTGCTGCGCACGGTGCAGCAGTTGTCGCAGGAAGAGGGCATCAACCTCGCCGGCATCAAGCGCATCATCGAGCTGGAGAACCAGGTCGCGGCGCTGCAGGCGAGGGTGGCGGAACTGTCGTCGGCGGTGGAGGGCGCGGCTACGGCGATGCAGCAGCGCGAGGCGGCGGTGCACGCGTCGTACCGCCGTGACCTGGTCCCGTACCAGGACGTGCAGCAGGCGAGCGCGCTGGTGGTGTGGCGTCCGAAGAGGACGACGGAGCAGTAGGCAGTAGCGCTTAGTAATCTGATGCGTAGGGGCCGGGAGGTGGCAACCTCCCGGCCCCTACGCGCAGTTTGACCGTTTCTCCGGGGGAGTTGAGCCGACGATGGCCATGGTGGGCCTGTTCTGGATCGCCGAGGGCGATGTGTACGTGGGCGCGAAGCCGTCGGGTCTGGCGGCAGGGGTACGCCTGACACCGGAAGGCGTGGTGGCCCTGGGCGACAAGCAGTCGGCGTTCTACCCCTGGGACGAGGTGCGCTCCCTGACGGTCGAGGACGCCCCCGTGAAGTCCCTCAAGCGCCAGGTGGGCGTCCTGGTGGACCTGGCCCTCACGGTGGGCCTCGGCGGCTCGGACGACGCACCGGCGATGACGGTACGGCTCGCGAGGCCGGAGTCCGAGGCAACGGAGCTGACGGCGTACGTGGCAGCGGCAACGGGCTACTCCCAGGCGGAGTACGACCTCTCCCTGACGCTCCTGACCCGCATGACGGAGGGCGAGGCAACGCTCCGCACGACGCTGGCGGCGATGGCGGAGTGGGGCCGAACCCGCGAGGGCGGCTCCCCCCGGGCCCCGGAGCGGGAGACGCTGCTGAGGGAGTGGGCTGAGGGGGGCGCGGCGTAGGAGGGCGGGTACGGCGGCCGGTTGCAAAAAAGTCCCACGCGTGGCGGCTGACTCACCGCGCTGACGTGCGGGAACGCGCACGGGCGGTGGGATTTTTCTGCAGTTCCTCAGCCCTCCTGGGAGAGGGTCTTCAGGAGTGCGGCGAGGGGGTCGCGGGTGGTCGTCAGGATCGTGTCCGGGGTGTCGCTCTCGCGGAGGCGGAGGGTTCCGTCGGGGGCGGTGGCTATGTAGAGGCAGTTCGCCTGGTCCTCGCTGAACGACGACTTCTGCCAGGTGAGTTGGGGCATGGCTAGTCCTCCTGGAGGATGTAGAGCAGATGCTGGATCAGGCTCAGGGAGTCGCGTGACTCGTGAGCGGAGGCGGAGACCGCTGGGTCGATGGGCGGCAGGGCCGCGGCTGCCAGGCGCGCGAAGCGGGACCGGTACTTGGCCACGGCGTCGCTCTCGTGCACGTACAGCGATGTCGCAGGGGTCTCCACGAGCACGGTCTCCAGCGCGGACCCGTGCGACTCGACCATGAGGAACGGAGTGCTGAACGCAGAGAGGCCCTCCGCGGTGAACGGCAGCACCTGAATGGTGATGTGGGGCGGTTCGGCCATCCGAATCAGGTGCAGGAGTTGCTTGCGCATGACGGCTGCGCCACCGAACCGCACGTGCAACGCCGCCTCGTGGATCACGGCATGCAGAGCCGACGGCCGCTCGCGGATGAGGATCTGCTGGCGTTCACCGCGAAACCGGACGGCCCCTTCGAGGTCTTCAGCCGACCGTTCGTCCTGGCTGGACCGGAAGATGGAGCGCGTGTACTCGGGGGTCTGTAGAACGCCTGGGATGAACAGGGACTCGTAGGAGAGCAGGGCGTCGGCTGCTGCTTCCAGTTCCGCCAGGTCCAGGGCCGTCTGCCCGACGACGTGGCGGTACTGCGTCCACCAGCCCTTGCCCTTGTCCTCACCCATGGCGACCAACGCCTCGACGAGCGGTGCTCGCGTGCACCGGTATGCCCGGCACAGCATGCGCAGCTTGTCCGAAGGAATGGCGGTGCGCCCGGCCTCCACATGGCCGAGGTGGGCGCGGCCCATGCCGATGGAGTCCCCGCCCTCCGTCACCGAGAGACCGGCCTGTTCGCGAAGCTTTCGCAGCTCCGCGCCGAGGCGGCGCTGCCGTTCAGTGGTGCTGGTGCGCAGTGCCAACGTGCTTCCTCTTCCCGGGGCTTGGCGTCAGTGTGCCTCGCTTGAGGTACACGGTCCACTTAATCCAGCGAATAGGTCGCACACGTTAACCCTCAGTCATTACCGTGTGTGAGTCGACAGACACGTACTGAAGCCGCTAAACCTCCCCTGCCCATAAGTCGAAAGGCACCCGAGGCCCAGTCAGGGGCCCACGGGCAACGCCATCGCCCGGCGCGGGGTCGTCACCGCACTCACTCCGCACCCCGCGACGGGAGCCGCCCCATGCCCACAGACCGCCTCCGCACCGCTCACCGCCCGGCCCAACTGACGTACGACTACAGCCTGTTCACCCCGGGCGACACGACATCCCCCAAGGTCTGCCGAGACTTTGTACGCACAGTGCTCCGCACCCTGGACCGAGAGGCGCTGGTCATGCCGGCGACCCTCTGCACCTCGGAACTCCTCACGAACGTGCACCTGCACACCAAGGGCTCCGCGATGCTCCGCGTCTTCCTGACCCTCACCCGCCTACGGGTAACCGTCTTCGACGAGAACCAGGACCCACCGGTTGTGGCACGCCCCGCCGCCGGGGCAGCCGCCTGCTGGGGCCGAGGGCTCGCTCTGGTCGCGGAACTCGCCGACGCGTGGGGCGTCGCGGAGGACAGGGCGGGGCGGTACGCGAAGGGGGTCTGGTTCGAGCTGGGGGAGAACGGCGCCGGGGACCAGTTCCGCCCTCACCGCATCGGGTGATCAGGGGCCGTATCCCCTGGTCGGCCCCACCCACGTACCTCACGATCGGCGAGGCGGTCACGGGGGCGCGGCGCGGGTGAGGGACCTCGCCGCTCTGCGGAAGAAGGCTTTCCTTCGCCAAGGAGTCGCCGCGGTCGCGGTAACTCCGAGGCTCAGAAAGAGGACCGAGGCCAGCGGGGTGGCCCAACCGAGTTGCGGCCCCCGCACGGCGGTGGACAGCAGGGCCAAGCCCAGCCAGATCAAGAGGGACCGGACGAAGACTACGCAAGGGAGTTGTGTCACAGGCGGGATTGAAGCCCGGACGTCGGCTTCATCTGCCTCGGTCTATGACGGCCGGCGATGCGAATGCGGCTCAACCATCAGGTGCCCGTCACTCCCTGACGGAGCCGGCGTCCTTTTCCAGGACCCCGGACTGGGCGATCAGGTAACCGAGTTGAGCTCGGCTGCCACTGCCCAGCGCGGCGGCGATCTTGGCGATGTGGGCGCGGCAGGTGCGGACGTTCATGCCCAGGCGGCGGGCGATGGCTTCGTCCACGTGGCCGTCGATGAGGAGCTTGGCGATGGTGCGTTGAACGCCGGTGATGCCGTTGTGCGCCGGGCTGTACGGGGTTTCTTCGCGCAGAGGTGTTGCCTGCTGCCAGAACTGGTCGAATACGGAGACGAGGTACTCGACGAGGCCTGGATGGCGAAGTTCGAGGGCTACTTGCCGGTCACGGCGGGCAGGGATGACAGCGGTCGACCGGTCGAAGATGATCATGCGGTCGATGAGTTGCTCGAGCGTCCTGACCTGGATCTGGCGGGGGTCGAGCTGCTCCAGGTAGGCAAAGACGCCGGGGCCGTGGCGCACCGTGTGCTGGTACAGCGTGCGCATGCGTACGCCTCGGTCGAGGGGTTCCCGCACGCGTGCCAAGGACTGGGAGAGCATGTCGCCGCCGCGGACCCCGCCGGGCTGGATGGTGAGTATCTCGTCTTTGCACGCGGCGGTCGCCGCGTCCAGGGTGGCGTTGATACTCGCCAATCCTTCGAGGACCGTGATTGCGTGTGTGGCCACCGACGGTTGTGAGCTGATGTTCATGAAAGGCTCAAACACATCGGTCAGTTCAATGGTGAGCTTTCTGCGGTCCCGGATCTCACGCTCGATGGGGTGGAGGCGCTGCGCGAGTATGGCCGACGGCGGTACGGGGCGAAGCCAATTCGCATCGTCCGGGTCAGGATGCAGCAGCGCGAATTCCACCAAGCACGGAGCTGGTTCGATCTCCGCCCGTGCGATCCGTCCAGCGCTGAGAGCGCTTGTGTAGAGCCGCGCCCCCTCATCACAGAGCTCGGTAATGGGGTGGGGATGTGTCGGTTTCGTGCTTGTTGTGACCAATTCTCCACCCCCCAGGGTCCTGTACGTACAGGAACATGATGCATCGATCCTGTGGCCTCGACGTGCTGGATTAAGACATCGTCTTCCTGGAGCCGGGGGATAGGACCTACCAAGTGAGGACGAAGCTGACGATGTTCACGAGAATGCTTCGCTCGGCGCTAGTCATGACCGTCGCTGCCGCGGCGTTCACCCTTGCAACCACGGGTGACGTTTCCTGGAACTCCTCAGGGGGTGCCTCAGGAAAGGGTGTCGCTACGCAGGCCGCCAAGGGGGATGTCTCTTGGAATGTCCTGCCTGGTGCTGAGGGCGTCGCGTCATGAGCACTCCCCCCGACGACCGCACCTTCCGCCGAGAAATGGCCACCGCCTACCGCTCTGGTTGGCATTTCATCGATCTCGCCACCGCGATACCCCACGCCGGCGACTCCTTGATGGTCACTCTCCTCGGCGAGCCGATCGTCGTCACCCGTGACGACGAGGAGGAGATCCGGGCCTACCGGTGCCTCCGCAAGCCGCGTGGCGCCCCCCAGCCCGTGCGGTGTGCCATCCGGTACGGGATGGTCTTCGTCAATCTTGACCGGCGTGACCACCAGCTGGTCGGTGAGCCCGGGCAGCCGGGCGGCCGCCAGGGCCAGGACCAGCAGAGTTCCACCAGTTCCACCCGCTCCACCACTACAAGAACCATTACAGCCACCCCCCGCAGCGCCTGACGCGATCCCCCGTCGTTGTACATCGCGCAGGTGCTTCCCCCAGCAGCGGCGCCACCGTGGACCTGAACACGGTGGCGCCGCTGTGTTGTGTGCCGGGACCGGCGCGGGGCCAGGCCTAAGCCACCGCCCCCGCCGACCCCACCGTCACCGCCCGCGCCCCCATCGCCCGCGTCAGCGTGATCTCGATCAGCACCCGGTCCGGATTCGGCCTCGGCACCCTCCCGTACCGCTCCGCGTAGCGCCGCATCGCCTCCGCGATCTCCGCCTCCTCCGTACGCACCTGCGCGTACCCCTCCAGCGTCGCCCAGCGCCGCCCCTCCACCTGGCAGACCGCCACCCGTGCCCCTGCGCCCTCGGCGCCCGTCGCCGCCCTGACGTTGCGCACCTTCGCGCTCGCCTTGTTCGCAAGCACGCGGGCCACGCCCGCCTCCGGGTCGTACGTGACACCGACCGGCACCACGTGCGGGGAGCCGTCGGGGCGCGGTGTCGTCAGCGTGCACAGGTGCCGTTCGCGCCAGAAGCTGAGATAGGCGGCGGTCGGGTGGTGTGGATCCATGGCCATGGCTCCAGAACCTAGCCGCTCTCCGGGCGTCTCCCGGCGCCCCCGACCCCGAACGGCTCCTTGAGTGGAATAGGCTCAACTTTATGTACGCTGTTTAAGTCAGGTGGGCCAGGGCCACCCGTACGGCAGGGACTCGCAAGGAGGAGACGACTCACGTGGACGCCGAGCTGACCAACAGGAGCCGGGACGCGATCAACGCGGCCAGCAGTCTGGCCGTGAAGGACGGGCATCCCGATCTCACCCCCGCGCATCTGCTGCTCGCACTGCTGGAGGGGCAGGACAACGAGAACATCACCGACCTGCTCGCCGCGGTCGAGGCCGACCAGGCCGCTGTCCGTGCCGACGCCGAGCGCGCACTGAGCGGCCTGCCCAGCGTCACGGGCTCGACCGTCGCGCCACCGCAGCCCAACCGCGACCTGCTCGCGGTCATCGCCGACGCCTCGCAGCGGGCGAAGGAGCTGGGCGATGATTACCTCTCCACCGAACATCTGCTGATCGGCGTCGCCGCCAAGGGCGGCCCCGCCGCCGAGGTCCTGAGCAAGCACGGGGCCACCGCCAAGAAACTGCTCGACGCGTTCGAGAAGGCAAGGGGAGGACGTCGGGTGACCACACCGGACCCGGAGGGTCAGTACAAGGCCCTGGAGAAGTTCGGCACCGACTTCACCGCCGCCGCCAGGGAAGGGAAGCTCGACCCCGTCATCGGGCGTGACCAGGAGATCCGGCGCGTCGTGCAGGTCCTGTCCCGGCGCACCAAGAACAATCCCGTCCTCATCGGCGAACCCGGCGTCGGCAAGACCGCAGTCGTCGAAGGGCTCGCGCAGCGCATCGTGAAGGGGGACGTTCCCGAGTCCCTCAAGAACAAGCGGCTCGTCTCCCTCGACCTGGGGGCCATGGTCGCCGGCGCGAAGTACCGCGGTGAGTTCGAGGAGCGGCTCAAGACCGTCCTCTCCGAGATCAAGGAGAGCGACGGGCAGATCGTCACCTTCATCGACGAGCTGCACACCGTCGTCGGCGCCGGGGCGGGGGGCGACTCCGCCATGGACGCGGGCAACATGCTCAAGCCCATGCTGGCCCGTGGCGAGCTGCGGATGGTCGGCGCGACCACCCTGGACGAATACCGGGAGTGGATCGAGAAGGACCCGGCTCTCGAGCGGCGCTTCCAGCAGGTCCTTGTGGACGAGCCGACCGTCGAGGACTCCATCGCCATCCTCCGCGGGCTCAAGGGGCGCTACGAGGCCCACCACAAGGTCCAGATCGCCGACAGCGCGCTCGTCGCCGCCGCCGCGCTCTCCGACCGGTACATCACCTCGCGCTTCCTGCCCGACAAGGCCATCGACCTGGTCGACGAGGCCGCCTCCCGGCTGCGGATGGAGATCGACTCCTCCCCCCTGGAGATCGACGAGCTTCAGCGTTCCGTCGACCGGCTGAAGATGGAGGAGCTCGCGCTCAGCAAGGAGACCGACCCGGCGAGCAAGGAGCGCCTCGAAAGGCTGCGGCGCGACCTCGCCGACAAGGAGGAGGAGCTGCGCGGGCTCAACGCCCGCTGGGAGAAGGAGAAGCAGTCTCTCAACCGCGTCGGTGAGCTGAAGGAGAAGCTCGACGAGCTGCGCGGACAGGCCGAACGCGCCCAGCGTGACGGGGACTTCGACACCGCGAGCAAGCTGCTCTACGGCGAGATCCCCTCCCTCGAACACGATCTGGAGGTCGCCTCCCAGGCCGAGGAGGAGGTCTCCAAGGACACCATGGTCAAGGAGGAGGTCGGCCCCGACGACATCGCTGACGTCGTCGGTGCCTGGACCGGCATCCCCGCCGGCCGCCTCCTGGAGGGCGAGACGCAGAAGCTCCTGCGCATGGAGGACGAGCTCGGCAAGCGGCTCATCGGCCAGACCGAGGCCGTGCGCGCGGTGTCCGACGCCGTACGCCGCACGCGCGCCGGGATCGCCGACCCCGACCGCCCCACCGGGTCCTTCCTCTTCCTCGGGCCGACCGGCGTCGGCAAGACCGAGCTGGCGAAGGCCCTCGCGGACTTCCTCTTCGACGACGAGCGCGCCATGGTCCGCATCGACATGAGCGAGTACGGCGAGAAGCACAGCGTGTCCAGGCTGGTCGGCGCCCCGCCCGGGTACGTCGGCTACGAGGAGGGCGGCCAGCTCACCGAGGCCGTACGCCGTCGCCCGTACAGCGTCGTGCTCCTGGACGAGGTCGAGAAGGCGCACCCGGAAGTCTTCGACGTGCTGCTCCAGGTCCTCGACGACGGGCGGCTCACCGACGGGCAGGGGCGGACGGTGGACTTCCGCAACACCATCCTCGTCCTGACCTCCAACCTCGGCAGCCAGTACCTCGTCGAGCCGGCGACGTCGGCCGAGGAGAAGAAGCAGCAGGTCCTGACCGTCGTGCGGTCCTCTTTCAAGCCGGAGTTCCTGAACCGCCTGGACGACCTCGTCGTCTTCTCGGCGCTCGACAAGGACGAGCTCGCGCACATCGCCGAGCTGCAGATCGGCCGCCTGGCGGCCCGGCTCGCCGAGCGGCGGCTCACGCTGGAGGTGTCGCCCGAGGCGCTGGCGTGGCTGGCGTCCGAGGGCAATGACCCGGCGTACGGCGCGCGGCCGCTGCGGCGTCTCATCCAGACGTCCATCGGCGACCGGCTCGCCAAGGAGATCCTCGCGGGCGAGGTGAAGGACGGGGACACGGTCCGCGTGGACAGGTTCGAGGATGGTCTGATCGTCGGTCCCGCGACCGGCGGGACGGCCGGCGCGACGGGCGGAAGCACTGCCGGAAACACCGCCGGGAAGTCCCTGTGAAGGACTCCAGGAGGGCGTAACCCGGTCACATCGGGGGCGGGGGTTGCGGGCCCCCGCCCGACATGGGGCAGGATGGCGGAATCCGTACGAAGGGACTAAGCACGTGAGCATCGACCCGTCCTCGATTCCGAATTTCGGGGGACAGCCCGAACCGCAGCAGGGCGATGGACCGGCGGGCCCCGTTGTCCCCGACCAGGACCTGGTCAAGCAGCTCCTGGACCAGATGGAGCTCAAGCACGTCGTCGACGAAGAGGGAGACCTCGCGGCGCCGTGGGAGGAGTTCCGCACGTACTTCATGTTCCGTGGCGAGGACGACCAGCAGGTCTTCTCGGTGCGGACGTTCTACGACCGCGCGCACGGGATCGAGGAGAAGGCCAAGCTCCTCGAGGCGATCGACGACTGGAACCGCCGCACCCTGTGGCCGAAGGTCTACACGCACACCCACGATGACGGCACCGTCCGCCTCATCGGCGAGGCGCAGATGCTGATCGGCACCGGCGTCGCGCTCGAGCACTTCGTGTCGTCGACGGTCAGCTGGGTGCGGGCCGCGATCGAGTTCGACCGCTGGCTCGTCGAGCAGCTCGGCCTTGAGGCCGAGGTCGACGGCGCCGAGGGCGAAGAGAAGCCCGGCGACGAGGCCTAGGCCACGCGGCCGGCCCACGTCGCAACGTCACAGCGAGAGCCCGGCAGGGCGCCCACCACTGGGCGCCCCGGCCGGGCTCTCGTCGTGACCGGGGCCCATGCCGGGGCTCATGCCGGGGCTCACGACCGGGACGGGCACCTCCGCCCACACTGTCTTGCCGAGGGGCCGACGAGGCGCCGACCCCCATCGCGCGGCCAGGACATCCACCATGAGCAATCCTCGTCCGGACTCCCCATCGGGGCACGACAAGGGAGGGCCCACGGGTGGCCGCTTCTCCGAGGCGGCGTCCGCGACCTCGATGCGGACGAGGCCCTCAGCCGCGTCGAGAGCGATCCGCAGGCCGAAGTCATGTCCGGGAACCCGGCCATGCTGTACGGCGTTCGCCGTGAGTTCGCCGACGACGAGCGCGACCGCGCACGAAGCGTCGGACACCGGTGGGTAGCCCCACTCCTCCATACGCCGGACGGCGAGCCGCCGGGCCAGCCGCGCACCCCGCGGAGAGGACGTGAACTGCTGGGCGAGCGCGAAGGGCTCGTCCTCCGGAGTGATCGTTCCTGTCAGCACGGCTTGTCCGTCCTTCGCTGTCGAGCCGGGGCATCCCGTGACGTACGCGCTTCGTCACGTTCCGTGTCCAAGAGTCGTCCGATCGCCCTACGCTCGACAGGTGACACAGCCTTACTTTTCAGGCCGTAAGGACGGAAGTGACGCTTTGGCCGACGGAATTGACCCCAGTACGTCGATGGCGGCGCTTTTCGGCACGCGGGTGCGCAAGCTCCGCACGGCGGCCGGACTGACCCAGGCCGAGCTCGGCGCCATGACACACGTGGTGAGTACGCGGATCACGCAGATCGAGCGGGCATCCGGAGCGAAACCGACACTGGAGCTGGCGCGTGCGCTGGACGTCGCTCTCGTCGCCGACAACTTGCTGGTGGAGCTGTGGCCGTACGTGTACCGGGAGGCGTTTCCGGACTGGTCGCGGAGGTTCATGGAGTACTCGGAGCGTGCGGTGACGATCCGTGAGTACGCGGCTCATGTGGTGCCGGGTCTGTTGCAGACGGAGGACTATGCGCGGGCGGTGCTGCGAGTCGGCCGAACGCTCGGCAACAGAGAGCAGTTGGAGGAACGAGTCACGCTTCGCATGGGACGGCAGGGGCGGCTTACTTCCCCCGATCGACCTGAACTGTGGGTAGTTCTCGACGAGGCGGTACTCAGGCGACCGGTCGGCGGTCATGCGGTGATGCGCGCGCAGTTGGCGCGGCTGGTCACCACAGCGGCGGAGGCGTACATCACCGTGCAGGTACTGCCGTTCGACCAGGGCGAGCACGAAGTCATGGGCGGCTCCCTCACGGTGCTCACCATGCCGGACGGCTCGGAGGGCGCCTACACAGAAGGCGCGCACTACGGCCAACTCATCGAGGATCCGGACGAGGTCAGGCGCTTCGCGCTGGCCTACGATCGAATTCGGGCGGCAGCTCTGCCGCCGCTCATGTCAGTGGACATGATCCGATCCGTGATGGAGGGCAACCACCGTGGAGCGAAGGTCCCGTCCCGATCTGAACGGCGCCGCCTGGCGCAAGAGCAGCTACAGCAATCAGGAAGGCGGCAACTGCGTGGAGGTGGCCGACGGATTCCGGGGCGTCGTCCCGGTCCGTGACAGCAAGGTCCCGCACGGCCCGGCACTGTGCTTCGAAGGTGGCTCCTGGGCCGACTTCATAGGCGAGTTGAAGGCTGGGCCCCACCGCCACTGAGGCAGCCGGTTTCTGGCCGCGGCCCGCCTCATGGACTCACCACCGTCGGCGTCGCTACGTGGCCGCCCTGACCGTCAGGCCGTCAGGCGCTGCAGTCGGCTGACGGCCTCCTTGAGGACGTCGTCTTTTTTGCAGAACGCGAACCGCACGAACGGCGCCCCCGCCTCCCGGTGGTCGTAGAAGACCGCGTTCGGGATGGCGACCACGCCGACGCGCTCGGGCAGGGCCCGGCAGAAGGCGAAGCCGTCGGACTCTCCCAGGCGGCGGATGTCGGTCGTGACGAAGTACGTGCCCGCCGGGCGGTAGACGTCGAAGCCCGCGGCCGTCAGGCCCTCGCTCAAGAGGTCCCGCTTGGCGCGCATGCCCTCGGCGAACGACGTGAAGTACGAGTCGGGCAGGGCCAGGGCCTCGGCGATCGCGTACTGGAACGGGCCCGACGACACGTAGGTGAGGAACTGCTTCGCCGAGCGGACCGCCGTCACCAGCTCCGGCGAGGACGTGATCCAGCCGACCTTCCAGCCCGTGTACGAGAACGTCTTGCCGGCCGAGCCGATCGTCACCGTGCGCTCGCGCATGCCGGGGAAGGAGGCGAGCGGGATGTGCGCGGTGCCCTCGCCGTCGTCGAAGACGAGGTGCTCGTACACCTCGTCCGTGACGACGAGGAGGTCCCGCTCGACCGCGAGCCTCGCGATCTCGGTCAGCTCCGCGCGGGTCAGGACCGTGCCGGTCGGATTGTGCGGGGTGTTGAGCAGCAGCAGCCGCGTCCGGGGCGTGATCGCGTCGCGCAGCTCGTCCAGGTCGAGGCGGAAGCGCCCCTCGGCCGCGTCGGGGCGCAGCGTCACGGGGACCCGCTTGCCGCCGGCCAGGGCGATCGAGGCGGCGTACGAGTCGTAGTACGGCTCCAGGGCGATGACCTCGTCGCCGGGCTCGACCAGGGCGAGCAGGGACGCGGCGATGGCCTCGGTGGCGCCCGCGGTGACAAGGACCTCGCGGTCGGGGTCGTACGCGAGGCCGTACCTGCGCTGCTGATGGTCGGCGATCGCCGCGCGGAGCTCTGGGACGCCGGGGCCGGGCGGGTACTGGTTGCCGCGGCCGTCGCGCAGGGCGCGGACCGCGGCCTCGCGGATCTCCTCGGGGCCGTCCGTGTCCGGGAAGCCCTGGCCGAGGTTGATGGCCCCCGTTTTCACCGCCAGAGCGGACATCTCGGCGAAAATCGTCGTACCGAACTCGGCGAGGCGGCGGTTGAGCAGCGGGCGCCCGCTCCCGGATGTGGAGGTCATGACCGCCATCCTGCGCCGAACCTCTGGATTCGCTCAACTCTGCTTTGGGTCGGCTTGCGCGGGGGCATTCCCCTCTCACACGAGAACAACATGCAGAACAGCACGAGAGAAGGCGGACCCACGGGGGGCCTGCTTCGGGGGAACGGAAAGGGGCGTCAAGGTCATGGTCTTGATCTTCGTGGTTGTCGTGGTGGGCCTGATCGCCGGACTCGCGGCGTACGCCGGTCGGGGGAGCGGCAGCCGCTCGCACTCCGGTGCGGCCGGAGCGTCGGGGTCCGGCGGCAGTTGGTGGGCCGGCGGCGGTGACAGCGGCGGTGGCTCCTGTGGTGGTGGTTCGTCCTGCGGCAGCAGCTCTTCGTGTGGCGGCGGGGGCGGCGGCGGGGGCGGTTGTGGCGGTGGCGGAGGCAGCTGACACGGGGCAGCTGGTCCGTCCCTCTTTCGAAGTGCCCGGCGGGAGCAACTCCTGCCGGGCACTTCCTCGTTGACCGGTTGAACAGTTGAACTGTGGAGCCCTCGCGGGGGTGGAAACCCTCCGAAGTTGGGTAAAAGCGCAGTGGCAGGGCAGCAGTCCATGATTCCCTCTTAACCGTCAGCACCGCCCTCGGACGGACGACTTGGACATCAGGAACGTCCTCGTGGGCACGAGCCGGCATTCCGACCACTCGTTCTCCGACCGAGTGCGCCGGCACCCCCTCCATTGCGTGTTAGCGGAGCCGACCCATGCTCACGACCCTGAAGACTGTCTATACCGACACGTGCGCCGCGGACCTCGCCTGGACCCTTGGGCGCGAGCCGCTGCCCGCGCTCGCCACACTCGAACTGGAACTCGCCGACGCGAGAATGGAGCTGAGGCTTCTCGGCGCCTCGCACCAGGTGCTCCTCGAAGAGGAACGGGGTACCTGCTCCGAGACCGTCGCCTGCATCCCCGGCAGCAGCACGCCACTTCCGCTCGGTGTCTCCAAGCGCCTCGGCGAGTGGGAGTACGAATTCGCGGCGCGCGTCGAGACCCTCTCGCGCGGCCAGTTCGCGGGCCGCGCACAGGAGTTGCTCGCCCTGGTGGCCGAGCACCCGCACGGCCTGGCGGGGGTCTTTCCCGGCAGCCCGCACGCGTTCACGGCCATGCTGGCGCAGCGGCACGAGGGGGCGGTGCAGTGGCGCACCTGGCACGCCTACCCGCAGGACGGGCAGCTCGTGGCCACCCGCACCCGCGTGGGGGCGCGCATGCCGACAGTGGTCTGACCGTCGCGCTCCCCTACGTGCTCAGGCGCCGTTTCGCACTCTTGTGGGTGACCAGTTGTGTGGGTTCGGTGACGTAGCGTTCCCAAGGTGACCGAGCCCTTGACACATTTACCGGTGACGCCCCGGACAGGGCGGTTCTGCGTCCTGGTGGGCGTCTTCATCTGCGCGGCCTGCGGTCTGGTGTACGAGCTGGAACTCGTCGCCCTCGCCTCGTACTTGGCCGGTGACTCGGTCACGCAGGCGTCGGTGGTCCTCTCGGTGATGGTCTTCGCCATGGGCGTCGGCTCCCTGCTCGCCAAGCGCCTGCGATGCCGTGCCGCGGCCGGGTTCGGCCTGGTCGAGGCGGCGCTCGCGCTGGTCGGCGGGCTGAGCGCGATGGGGTTGTACGCGGCGTTCGCCTGGACCGGCGACCGGGGCGAGGTCTGGGCGAGCGGCTCGCGGTATCTGCTCGTCGCGTTCTCGCTCGCCATCGGCCTGCTCATCGGCGCCGAAGTGCCGCTGCTCATGGTGCTCATCCAGCGGATCAGACGGCAGGACCCCAGCGGCGCCGTGTCGGACCTCTTCGCCGCGGATTACGTGGGCGCGCTGGTGGGCGGACTCGCTTTTCCCTTCCTCCTGCTCCCCATGTTCGGGCAGTTGACCGGTGCGCTGGTCACCGGCGCGGTCAACGCGCTCGCGGGCGGCGCGCTCGTGTTCGGCCTGTTCCGGCACGACTTGAGCGTGCGCGGCCGGTGGGTACTGGCCGTCGCGAACGTCACGGTCCTCGGCCTGCTCGCCTCCGCCGCCGCGCTCGTCGGCGACTTCGAGGCGGCGGCCCGCCGGGCGGTCTACGGCAAGGACGTACGCGTCGCCGTGCAGACCGACGTCCAGGAAGTGGTCCTCACCGGCGGCAGGCACGATTCTCTCGACCTCGACCTCTACCTCGACGGGCGCCTGCGGGTCAGCGGCAGTGAAGAGCACCGCTACCACCGGGCGCTCGTCGGCCCCGCGATGAGCGGACGCCACGCGCGCGTGCTGATCCTCGGCGGCGGCGACGGCCTTGCGGCGCGCGAGGCGCTGCGGCACCCGGGGGTACGACGGGTGGACGTCGTCGAACTCGACCCGGGTGTGGTGCGGTTGGCCCGCCGGGACCCGGCGCTGAGCGAGCTGAACGGCCGCGTGTTCAGCGACCCCCGGGTGCGGGTGGTGTACGCCGACGCTTTCCACTGGCTGCGCTCGCCCCCTCGTACGTACGACGTGGTGATCTCCGACCTGCCCGACCCCGCGATCACCGCCAGCGCCAAGCTCTACTCCCTGGAGTTCTACGGTCTGGTGAGGCGGGCCCTGGCCGAGGGTGGCCGCCTCGCCGTGCACGCCGGGCCGATGGCCGACAAGCCGCGGGTCTTCTGGACGGCGGAGGCCACCATGCGGTCGGCGGGGCTGCTCACCGCGCCGTATCGCGTGGACGGCGGGCTCTCCGGGTTCGCCGCGGGCCCGGGCCGGGCGGCGGGCGGGGCGTCCGCGCCGCGCGACTGGGGCTTCGTCCTGGCGGCCAGGTCCTGCCCGCTCCTGGAACCGCCCGGGACGGCGGCGCTGCTGAGGGTGGGCGTGGCGTCCGCCGAACGGACGCGGATGCGTGGCCTCACCCCCTCCACGCTGGTGCATCCGCGGTATGCGAACTGACGAACTGACGTACATGCCGTCGCCCACGTGGGTAGGCTCGACTGCCATGGAGCATGAGGTGTTCGTTCCGGTTACCGTCGACCGGCTTCAGCAGGTGCTGAACGACCCCGAGCGGGTCGCTGGGGCGGTGCCCGGTCTGCAGCGCGACGCCGACGAGTCCGCGTCGCCGCTCTCCGGCCGTCTCAAGGTGCGGGTCGGCGGGCACGCGATCACGTATCGCGGCGCGGCGCGGGTCGCCTCGCGCGGCGACGGTTCCTTCGCGATCGAGGGCGAGGGCGTGGAGGTGCGGGGCGGCGGCTCCGTGAAGCTCTCGCTGACGGTGCGGCTCGAATCCGCCGAGGACGGCTCCGCTACGCAGGTGGTGTTCGCCGGGACGGGCACGGGGGAGGGGCGCGTCACCGAAAGTTCTCCACAGGCTGTGGAGGGGGCGGTGCGAAGGCTCCTTGAGCGGTTCACGGAGGGATTGGGGCGAGTGGCCACTCCCGAGCCGGAGCTCAAGCCTGAGCCCGAGATCGAGCCCGAGCCCGTCGTGGTCGAACCCGTCGTGGTCGAGCCCGTCGAGGCGCCGACCGTCTTCGAGACGGAGGTGCCGCCGTCGTCGTTCGACGAGGACGGTGAGGATGACGTGGACGAGATCGTGGTTCCTCCCGCGGAGGCCGCGCATGCCCGGCGGACGATGATCGGCCGGAGCGCCGAGGAGGTCGACCACGCGCCGCCCCGGGGGCGGTACGCGCCCGCGCCCGCGGCCGATTCGATGTCCACCTCCGCCACCCTGCGCTGGGCCGCGCCCGCTGCCGCCGTGGTGCTGGCCTCGGCGATCGTGGTGGGACGGGCGCTTCGGCGCAGGCGTTAGCCGCATCAGCCCCTGCCCGTAGGCTCACCCCGTGAGTAGCAATGAAGACGTGACACTGAACGCAGGCGACGCGGAAGTCACCGTGCAGGCCGGGAACGGCGGCCGGGTGGGGAGCCTGAGGGTCGGCGGGGTCGAACTGCTGAGGCAGGGCGAGCGCTACGGCTGCTTCCCCATGGCACCCTGGGCCGGCCGCATCCGCGAGGGCAAGTTCCGCAACGGCGGCACGCTCCACCAGATGCCCCTGAACTCCCCGCCCCACGCCATCCACGGTTTCGCCAGGGACGCCGCGTGGCGCACCGCCCGCGCCGGCAAGAGCGAGGCCGCGTTCACGTACGACCTCACCGACCCCTGGCCCTACGAAGGCCGCGTCACGCAGATCGTCGCGCTCACCGAGGACTCCCTCACCCTGACGCTCGGCATCGAGACCTACGGCGACTCCTTCCCCGCCCAGGCGGGCTGGCACCCCTGGTTCAGGCGGGACCTCGGGCAGCAGGACGTACGCATCGGCTTCGACGCCGCCTGGCAGGAGGAGCGCGGCGACGACCACCTCCCCACCGGCAACCGCGTCGCCCCGACCCCCGGCCCCTGGGACGACTGCTTCGGGATGCCCGACGGCGTCGACGTCGCCCTGACCTGGCCCGAGCAGCTCGAGCTCACGGTGAAGAGCCGTGAGCAGTGGGTCGTGGTGTACGACGAGCAGGAGGCCGCCGTGTGCGTGGAGCCGCAGACAGGACCGCCGAACGGGCTCAACACCGCGCCCCGGCTCGTCACGCCCATCGAGCCCCTGGAGACGTCGACGACCTGGACCTGGAGGCGGCTCTGAGCTGCTTGACGCGGCTTTAAGCTGACAGGCATGACTGACGACGTACGTGGCGCGCTGCTGCAGCAGATCAAGGACAAGGCCGTGGTGCACGGCAAGGTGACCCTCTCCTCGGGTCTCGAGGCCGACTACTACATCGACCTGCGCCGCATCACCCTCGACGGAGAGGCCGCCCCCCTGGTCGGCCAGGTGCTTCTCGACCTCACCGCCGACCTCGACTTCGACGCCGTGGGCGGCCTCACCATGGGCGCCGACCCCGTCGCGGGCGCGATGCTGCACGCCTCCGCCGCGCGCGGCAAGCGCCTGGACGCCTTCGTCGTGCGCAAGGCCGCCAAGGCGCACGGCATGCAGCGCCGTGTCGAGGGCCCGGACATCAAGGGGCGCCGCGTTCTCGTCGTCGAGGACACCTCCACCACCGGCGGCTCCCCGCTGACCGCCGTCGAGGCCGTGCGCGAGGCGGGTGCCGAAGTGGTCGGCGTCGCGACCATCGTGGACCGCGCCACCGGCGCCGGCGAGAAGATCACCGACGGTGCCGGGGTGCCGTACCTCTTCGCGTACTCCAAGGACGACCTCGGCCTGGACTAGAACTGGACCGGATCCGGTATGGGCGGACGGCCTGAGCCGCCCGGCAAGTCTGGAAAGATGGGGGCGACGATGACGTCGCCCCCTTAGGTCAGGGCCAAGCACACACCCGCACATCACAAGGAGCGGACACATGCCCATCGCAACCCCCGAGGTCTACGCCGAGATGCTCGACCGGGCGAAGGCAGGCAAGTTCGCCTACCCGGCCATCAACGTGACCTCCTCGCAGACGCTGCACGCCGCACTGCGCGGCTTCGCGGAGGCCGAGAGCGACGGCATCATCCAGATCTCCACCGGTGGTGCGGAGTTCCTGGGCGGCCAGCACAACAAGGACATGGTGACGGGCGCCGTGGCCCTCGCCGAGTTCGCGCACATCGTCGCCGCGAAGTACGACATCACCGTCGCGCTGCACACCGACCACTGCCCCAAGGACAAGCTGGACACGTACGTCCGTCCGCTGATCGACGTCTCCGCCGAGCGCGTCAAGGCCGGCCGTAACCCGCTCTTCCAGTCGCACATGTGGGACGGCTCCGCCGAGACCCTCGCCGACAACCTGGCCATCGGCCAGGAGCTGCTCGCGAAGGCCGCCGCCGCGAAGATCATCCTCGAGGTCGAGATCACCCCGACCGGCGGCGAGGAGGACGGCGTCACGCACGAGATCAACGACGAGCTCTACACGACCGTCGACGACGCGCTGCGCACGGCCGAGGCCCTCGGCCTCGGCGAGAAGGGCCGCTACCTCCTGGCCGCGTCCTTCGGCAACGTCCACGGCGTCTACAAGCCGGGCAACGTCGTCCTGCGCCCCGAGCTCCTCAAGGACCTCCAGGAGGGCGTCGCCGCCAAGCACGGCAAGGCCGCCGGCTCGCAGCCGTTCGACTTCGTCTTCCACGGCGGCTCCGGCTCCACCGCCGAGGAGATCGCGACCGCCCTGGAGAACGGCGTCGTGAAGATGAACCTCGACACGGACACGCAGTACGCCTTCACGCGTCCCGTCGCGGACCACATGTTCAAGAACTACGACGGCGTCCTGAAGGTCGACGGCGAGGTCGGCTCGAAGAAGACGTACGACCCCCGCACCTGGGGCAAGGCCGCCGAGGCGGGCATGGCCACGCGCGTCACCGAGGCGTGCGCGAACCTGCGCTCCACGGGCACGAAGCTGAAGTAACCGCCACGGCGGTCCGTACGGGCCCGGCACCCTTCCCTGGGTGCCGGGCCCGTACGCGTATGCAGCAGACTGGAACCCATGGCCATTCACAAGGATCTGCTCGGGGGACCGCCCCCGACCCACCTGCCCGACGACCCGGAGCCGCGCGAGCTCCTCGCCAACGGCGCCGCGCCCGCGGACGTCGCCGCGAAGTACCCCACCTCCTCGCTCGCCTGGGCGCAGCTCGCCGACGAGGCGTTCGAGCGGGGCAGCGTCGTCGAGTCGTACGCGTACGCCCGCACCGGCTACCACCGCGGCCTGGACTCGTTGCGCCGCAGCGGCTGGAAGGGACACGGCCCGGTGCCGTGGGAGCACGAGCCGAACCGCGGCTTCCTGCGGGCCCTGCACGGCCTCGCACGCGCCGCGCAGTCGATCGGTGAGCAGGAGGAGTACGAGCGCTGCGCCGGCTTCCTGCGGGACTCGTCCCAGACGGCCGCCGACACCCTGGGTTAACCACCGCATACGCGCGTGACCTGCCTGGACGCCTGTGTGACCAGGCAGGTCTTGCCGTTTTGTGGGATGTTGCGGAGGATGCCGTTGGGGACCGGGGCCCCCGTGTCGGTAACGGCAGGGGCGGACCGCTACCCGGAGTACGTATCAAGGAGATCGCGATGTCCCAAGACGTGGACACCCCGAACCTCGACTTCGCAGGAACCACCCCGTACGAGGATTACGTCCAGGCGGACGTCCTCACGCACCTCCAGCACCTGCGTTCCGATGACCCCGGAGAGATGGTCTTCCTGGTCACCACCCAGGTGATGGAGCTGTGGTTCACGGTCATCGTGCACGAGTGGGAGACCGCGTCGCACGCCCTGCGCCGCGACGAGATCCCCACCGCCGTGGCCGCGCTCAAGCGCAGCTTGCGCGAGCTGGAGGCGCTGAACGCCTCCTGGCGCCCGCTGGCGCAGCTCACCCCCGCGCAGTTCAACTCCTATCGCGGAGCGCTCGGCGAGGGGTCCGGATTCCAGTCCGCGATGTACCGCCGCATGGAGTTCCTGCTCGGCGACAAGTCCGCCTCCATGCTGGTGCCGCACCGGGGCGCGCCGCGCGTCCACGCGGAGCTGGAGAAGGCGCTTCAGGAGCCGAGCCTGTACGACGAGGTCCTCGCCCTGCTCGCACGCCGCGGCCACGCCGTGCCGGCCGCCGTGCTCCAGCGCGACCTGACGAAGAAGTACGAGCCGTCGCCCGAGGTCGAGAAGGTGTGGACCGACCTCTACGCGGGCGACGAGAGCGATGAACTCGCCCGCCTGGGCGAGGTGATGACGGACGTCGCCGAGCTGGTGTGGCGCTGGCGCAACGACCACCTGGTGGCGACCCGGCGCGCCATGGGCTCCAAGACGGGCACAGGCGGCTCGGCAGGGGTGGCGTGGCTGGAGAAGCGCGCACAGAAGAACGTCTTCCCCGAGCTGTGGACTGCGAGGAGCCATGTCTGAGGCCGACCTCAAGGCGCAGGCGGAGAAGCGGGACGGCGACGACGAACTGCGCGCCAAGCGCGAGGAGTTCGTCCTGGACGACACCGTCTATCTGGACGGGAACTCCCTCGGCGCCCTGCCTGCCGTCGTCCAGGAGCGGGTCGCGGACGTCATCTCCCGGCAGTGGGGGCAGCTGCGCATACGCTCCTGGGACGAGAGCGGCTGGTGGACCGCTCCCGAGCGCGTCGGCGACCGCATAGCGCCCCTCGTGGGGGCCTCGCCCGGCCAGATCGTCGTCGGCGACTCCACGAGCGTGAACGTCTTCAAAGCCCTGGTGGCCGCCGTACGCATGGCGCGTGAGTCGGGCGAGGGGCGGGACGAGATCGTCGTCGACGCGACGACCTTCCCCACGGACGGGTACATGGCCGAGTCCGCGGCCCGGATGACGGGCTGCCGTCTGGTGCCGGCCGCCCCGGGCGAGGTGCGCGACGTACTCGGCCCGCGTACGGCCGTCGTCCTGCTCAACCACGCCGACTACCGCACGGGACGGCTGCACGACCTGCCCGGTCTCACGGCCGCCGTGCACGAGGCGGGCGCGCTCGTGGTCTGGGACCTGTGCCACACGGCGGGTGCGCTGCCCGTGGGGCTCGACGAACACGGCGTGGACCTGGCCGTCGGGTGCACCTACAAGTACCTGAACGGCGGGCCGGGCTCGCCCGCCTACATCTACGTACGGGCGGATCTGCAGTCACGCTTCGACTCCCCGCTGCCCGGCTGGAACTCGCACGCCGAGCCCTTCGGGATGCGGCCCGGATTCGAGGCGGCGGACGGTGCCCTGCGGGGGCGGGTCGGTACGCCGGACATCCTGTCGATGCTGGCGCTCGACGCCGCGCTCGACGTCTGGGACGGCGTGTCCATCGAGGCCGTACGCGCCAAGTCCCTCGCTCTGACGGACTTCTTCGTCGAGTGCGTGAGGGCTTACGTCCCCGAGGGGCGGGTCGAGGTGCTCACCCCGGCGGCGCACGCCGAGCGGGGCAGTCAGGTCGCCCTGCGGTCCGATGACGCGGGTGACGTGATGCGGCGCCTCGTCGAGCAGGGCGTGGTCGGCGACTTCCGGGCGCCGGACGTGCTGCGGTTCGGCTTCACGCCGCTGTACGTGGGCTTCGCCGACGTGGAACGGGCGGCGGGCGTGCTCGCGCGGACGCTGGCCGGGGCCACCGGCTGACAGCCGGAGCGGAACCCGTCCCGGCCCGGCTCCTCTCCTCGGGGGGAGCGGGGTTCGGGGCGCGCCCCCGGTACCGGCAGGACAGCGGGGTAGGGGAAGATCAAAAGTCAGAAGAGCCGCACGCCCATCCCCGCAGAGAGGCCCTCGCATGCCGGACGACGCCGCCGTGGCCCGCGATGCCGCCGAGGCCGACGCCGCCTTCTCGCACCCGGCGGTGACGCCCGACGCCACCGCCGCGTACGGCGAACACGCCGACCAGGTGATCGACTTCTACGCACCCAGGACCGGCGGCGACGCCCCGGCCCCGCTGGTCGTCGTGTTGCACGGCGGCGCCTGGCGCGCTCCGTACGACCGCCTGCACATCACGCCCTTCGCGGACTTCCTCGCCCGGCGCGGTTTCGCCGTGGCCAATGTCGAGTACCGCCGGGGCAGTTCGATCCCGGCCCAGGGGGCGGGCCCCGTCGCGGGGCGCTGGCCCGAGACCTTCGACGACGTGGCCGCCGCCTTCGACGCGCTGCCGGGTCTCGTACGGGAGCACCTGCCGACGGCCGACACGCGCCGCACCGTCGCCACCGGCCACTCCGCAGGCGGCCACCTCGCCCTGTGGGCCGCCGCCCGCCACGTCCTGCCCGAGGGCTCCCCGTGGCGCGTCGCCAGGCCCGTGCCCTTTCGCGGTGTCGTGGCCCTCGCGCCCCTCGCCGACCTGCGCACGGCGCAGGAGCTCGGCGTCTGCTCGGACGCGCCCCTGCAACTGCTCGGCGGCAGGGAGAAGTTCGAGGAGCGGCTGCCGCATGCCGACCCGGCGGCCCTGCTGCCGACCGGCATCGCCACGACCGTCGTCCAGGGGCGCGGCGACATCGTCGTGCCGCAGGCGGTGGCCGACGCGTATGCCGACGCCGCGGCGAAGGCGGGCGAGGTCGTCGGGGTGACGCTTCTCGAAGACGTCGGGCACTTCCCGCTGATCGACCCTGCGGCCGACGCGTGCGCGGTGGTGGCGGAGGAGATCGCACAGCTGGCGTTCTGAGCGCGCGGCTGTGGGGCTCAGACCCGCACGCGGAGCTCCCGTAGCCCTCGGATCACGAAGTTCGGCTTCCGCTCCGGCTCGGCGGCGAGCGTCAGGCGCGGCGCCCGGCGCAGCAACGCCCCGAGCGACGCGGCCAGTTCGATGCGGGCCAGCGGCGCGCCGATGCAGTAGTGGATGCCCGCGCTGAAGGAGATGTGCGGGTTCTCGGCGCGGGCCAGGTCCAGTTCGGCGGGGGCGGTGAACACCGCCGGGTCGTGGTTCGCGGAGCCGAAGAGGAGGGCGACCTCGCTGCCGCGCGGGACCACGGTGCCGTCGACCTCGATGTCGTCGAGCACCCACCGCTCGAAGAGCTGGAGCGGGGTGTCGTACCGCATCAGCTCCTCCACGGCGGTGGGGACCAGGCGCGCGGGGTCGGCGCGCAGGGCGGCGAGCTGGGCGGGGTTGCGGAAGAGGGCGTACCAGCCGTTGACGGTGGCGTTGACCGTCGCCTCGTGCCCCGCGTTGAGCAGCAGCACGCAGGTGGAGATCATCTCCTGTTCGCTGAGGGACTCCCCTTCGTCGTACGCGTGGATGAGCCCCGAGATCAGGTCGTCGGCAGGCTTCTCGCGGCGGGCGGCGATGAGTTCGCGCAGGTAGGCGGAGAATTCGAGCGAGGCCTTGACCGCGCGGCGCGCGGTCTCCTCGGGCGGGTTCAGCTCGTACATGCCGCAGATGTCAGCCGACCAGGGCCGCAGCTGGTCCCGGTCGGCCTCCGGGATGCCCAGCATCTGCGCGATGACGGCCACCGGCAGCGGTTCGGCGACCCGAGCGGCGAGATCACCGCCCCCGTCGTCGACGAGCTCGCGCACCAGACGGTCGGCCAACTCTTCGACGTAGGGCCTCAGTCGCTCGACCGTGCGCGGTGTGAACGCCTTCGACACCAGGCGCCGGATGCGGGTGTGCGTGGGCGCTTCCAGGTCGAGCATGCCGTTGTCGTTCAGGACGTGGAACGGCTCGTGCTCGGGCGGCGGGGCCTGCCGCCCGAACTCCTCGTGCGTGAAGCGGTGCAGATAGGTACGCCCGAGCCGGCGGTCCCGCAGCAGCGCGGACACGTCCGCGTGGTGCGGGACGAGCCACTGGCCGGTGGGTTCGAAGTAGTGGACCCGCCCGGCGGCCCGCAGCCGCGCGTAGGCCGGGTAGGGGTCGGCGACGAACTCCGGTGACCAGGGGGAGAAGCCTGCGCTGAGGGCGTCCATGGAGGGACGGTAGCCGCCCGCGCGGCTGCCCAGGAAGAGGTCAGCCCGGCGTGACGAGCCGTGCCTCGTACGCGAAGACCGCGGCCTGGGTGCGGTCCCGCAGGCCCAGTTTCACCAGGATGCGGCTCACGTGGGTCTTGATCGTCGACTCGGCGACGACGAGACGCGAGGCGATCTCACCGTTGGACAGGCCCTGGGCGATGAGGACGAGCACCTCCGTCTCGCGCTCGGTGAGCTCGCCGTACTGCTGCGCCTGCACCGTCGCCGAGAGGCGCGGCACCTCGCCCAGCTTGGAGAACTCCGTGATCAGGCGGCGCGTCACGGAGGGCGCGAGCAGGGCCTCGCCCGCCGCCACCACCCTTACGCCGTCGGCGAGTTGGCGCGCGGACGCGTCCTTCAGGAGGAAGCCGGACGCCCCGGCACGCAACGCCTGGTAGACGTACTCGTCGAGGTCGAACGTGGTGAGGACCAGGACCTTCGAGGCGACGTCGGCCGCGACGATCTCCCGGGTCGCCTCGATGCCGTTCAGTTCGGGCATGCGGATGTCCATCAGGACGACGTCCGGGGTGAGCTCGCGGACGCGGTCGACGGCCTCGCGGCCGTTGACCGCCTCGCCCACGACCTCGATGTCCGGCATCGCGTTGAGCAGGACGGAGAAGCCTTCGCGGACCATCATCTGGTCGTCGGCGATCAGTACGCGGATCGTCATTCCTGGCCTCCGGTGGGTTCCGACGCGGACGCGACCGGCAGGAAGACGGTGACTTCGTAGCCGCCGTCGGCGGTCTCCTCGGCTCTCATCTCGCCGTCCAGCATCGTGACACGCTCGCGCATGCCGGTGAGACCGTGCCCCGCTCCGGGCGAGGGTTTGACCAGGCCGGTCGGGGGCCCGTTGACGATGCGCAGTCCGAGGCCACCGAGCACATAGCCGACCTCGACGCGGGCCGTGGCGCCGGGCGCGTGGCGCAGGGTGTTGCTCAGCGCCTCCTGGACGATGCGGTACGCGGAGAGCTCGACGCCCTGCGGGAGTTCGCGGACGGCACCGGTGACGGCCTTCTCGACGTCGAGGCCGGTGTCGCGGACGTTGGCGATGAGCCGGTCGAGGTCGGCCAGCGTGGGCTGCGGGGCGTCCGGCGCCTCGTAGTCCTCCGCCCGTACGACACCGAGGACGCGGCGCAGCTCCGTCAGCGCGGCCACGGCGTTCTCGCGGATCGTGACGAACGCCTGCTCCAGCTCCGGGGGCGGGTTCTCGACGCGGTAGGGGGCGGCCTCCGCCTGGATGGCGACCACCGACATGTGGTGCGCGACCACGTCGTGCAGTTCGCGCGCGATGGTCGTCCGCTCTTCGAGGAGCGTGCGCTTGCCGCGCTCCATCTCGGTGACGGTCCGCTGGACGCTGACTTCGCGCTGGGCCTCGCGGCGGATGTGCACGAGGGAGGCGGCGAGGAGGGCGAACGCGGAGACGATGAGCATCTCCGGGGTGTTCGTGCTGTAGCCCGGGCTGAGGAAGACCTCGGCCGCGATGCCGTACACCGCTGTGCCGACCCACATCCACGCGCCGACGCGGGGGCGGGTCCGCAGGGTGATCAACGTCATCACGGTGATGTGCGCGAAGAAGACGCTGTCGGCCCACGGATAGCCGCTGTCCCAGTGGCTGCCGATGGCGCCGGAGAAGGGGGTGGTCGCGAGCAGGGCCCACCAGGCGGCGACGGGCCTGAGCAGGGTCATGGCGACGGCAGCGGCCGGGATGAGACCGGTGAGGACGTAGTCGAGGCCGCCGGTGTCGTCCGCGTAGCCGATGAGGAAGGCGAAGAAGGCGGCGGCCAGGACCGCCGCGTGCGGGGTCCAGCCCGCGTACTGGCGTATGCGGGCGGGAAGGCGCCGGGAAAGGGCGCCGTCCGTACGCATCTGGGGCAGTGGCCGGTAGGCGAAGGCACCACGGAAGAGGTCCTGGCGGAGCCCTCCGAGAGCATCCATGGCCAGGCGGAACTCCGGGCTGCGGTTGCTGCCGGGGGCGGTCTTGGTCGCGTCAGTCACGCTTACGAAGGTACGGGGGCGGCCTTGCCGGGGGCGTCCCCTCTGGGGTGGGTTCTGGGGGGTCCGTCGCAGGTACTACTTGGGGCTTGGGCGGTGCGGTTTGTGTCCGTCTTGGGGGTGCGGGGGTCCGGCGGCTCGGGTGGTGCGGTTTGTGTCCGTCTTGGGGTGCGGGGGTCCGGCGGCTCGGGTGGTGCGGTTTGTGTCCGTCTTGGGGTGCGGGGGTCCGGCGGCTCGGGGGGTGCGGTCCTTGTCCGTCCTGGGGGGGGGCGGGGGTCCGGCGGCTCGGGTGGTGCGGTTTGTGTCCGTCCTGGGGGGGCGGGGGTCCGGCGGCTCGGGGGGTGCGGTCCTTGTCCGTCCTGGGGGGGGGCGGGGGTCCGGCGGCTCGGGTGGTGCGGTTCCTGTCCGTCTTGGGGTGCGGGGCCGCGCCGGTATGTCCGTCCTCGCTATCGTCCGGTGGGCGCGGGGCTGCTTCGGCTCCGGAGTGCCGCGAACCGTGCTCCGGGCGGACAAACCGACACGTCCCCTCGCGTCTCGTTGCCGACTGCCGACGCGTGGGGGCCCTCCCAAGGCTGAGGCGGTAGCACTACACCCCGACCGTGCGCTCCTGCCCCACCCCTCTGGGCCCACCCCTCCCCTGGCCCACCCCCCTGGCCCGCCCCTCCCACATACCGCGGGGCATTCGCGCGGGAGGCGGGAAAGGCCTGTTCGACCAGGGGCGCTGCGGGGCAATCGGGTGGGTGGGTGGGAAAGCTTGTTCGTTCAGGGGGCGCTGCGGGGTGATCGGGTGGGTGGGTGGGAGAGGCGTTAGGGCAAGTAGGACCGCGGGGTCACGTGATCAGGTCCCGGCGGCGAAGTCCCGCCAGGCCCGCGGCAACCAGCACCCCCGCAAGGGCGAGAAGCACCCCCACCGGCCCCCACGTCATGGGAGAGCCCGGCACCTTCGGAAGGTGCCCGAACGGAGACACGTCCATCGCCACCTGCGGAAGGTCAAGCGCGGGGCCGATCCAGCCCACCGCCAGGCAGACCCCGGCCGCCCCCCAGGCAGCCACCGCCGCCCGAGGGAAGGCCCCCACCAACAGCACCGCGAGCCCGCCCAGCGCCCAGATCGCGGCCACCTGCACCAGGCAGGCCCCCAGGATCGGCCCGAGGTCCTTCCCGTACCCGAGAGCAAGACCGAGCCCACCCACCAGCATCAGCAGCACCGCACCGCCGAAGGCGATCACGAGATGCCCCCCGGCCCACCGCAACCGCCCCACCGCGTTGGCGAGGACAGGCTCCGCCCGCTGTGACGTCTCCTCGCCGTGCAGCCGCAGCACCGAAGCGACCACGTACAGCGAGGCGACCATCCCGAGCAGGCCGACCATCGTGGCGAGGAAGGCGTCCGTGATGCCGGACTGACCGCCCATCCGCTCGATGACGTCGCGGGTGTCGGCGTTGTCGCCGACGATGTCCGCCACGCCCTCGACCATCCCGCCGAAGACGACGCCGGACGCCAGGAACCCCAGCGTCCAGCCGAGCACGCTGCCGCGCTGCAGCCGCCACGCGAGCGCGCCCGCCGTGCCGATCCCGCCCTTCGCGGGCCCTGGCCGCGTCGGCAGGAAGCTCATGCCGACATCGCGCCGCCCCGCCAGGCCGTACGCGACGGCGCCCTGCGCCACGATCGCCGCGGCGGTCAGCAGCAGCACCCACCACCGCTCACCGGCGTAGGCCCGGAGGTTCTGGGCCCAGCCGAGCGGTGAGAGCCAGGTCAGCGCGGACTCGCCGCGCTCGCTCCCCGCGTCACCGGCGGCCTTGAGCACGTACGCGGCGCCGAGCACCCCGGACGTCAGCCCCTTGGCGAGCCGCGCGCTCTCCGTGAACTGGGCGACGATCGCCGCCATGGTGGCGAAGAGCATGCCGGTGCCCGCGACGCCGAGCCCCAGCGCGAGCGCACCGGCCGAGCCCTGCCCGGCCATCCCGCCGGTGATGAGCAGCCCCACGGCCGCGTTCGCCACGAACGCGGCGAGCAGCGCGGCGGTCAGCGGCGCACGCCGGCCCACCATCGCGGCGGAGAGCATCTCCTGGCGGCCGGTCTCCTCCTCCTCACGCGTGTGCCGTACGACGATGATCAGGCTCATCACGGCGGCGAGGATCGCGGCGTACACGCCGATGCGCCAGGCGGACAGCGCGCCGATGGAGTCCCCGAACACCGGCGAGTACAGCGCCCGCATCGAGGAGTTGGCGTTCATCGACCGCATGGCGTCGGCCCGCTCGGCGGCGGTGCCGTACGTCCCCTCCAGGGAGCCCGGCATCGCGAGGACCAGGCCGGCGACGACGATGATCCAGACCGGCATCATGACGCGGTCGCGGCGCAAGGCCAGCTTCAACAGGGCGCCGGTTCCGGAGAGTTGGCGGGAGGTGCGGGGGGCGAACTCCGTCGGCGCGGCGGTGTGGGCGGTCATCGCGCGACCGCCCGTACGTCCTCCTGGTAGTGCCGAAGGAAGAGTTCTTCGAGCGTCGGCGGCGTGGAGAGGAGGGAGCGGACCCCGGATTCGGTGAGGGAACGCAGCACGGCGTCCAGTTTGTCGGTGTCGACCTGGAGCTTGACGCGATGCCCGGAACGACCGCCGGATACGTCGACGTCGTGCACGCCGGGCAGCCCCGCGAGCCCGTTGGGCGGCCCCGCCAGCTCGGCGGTGACGCTGGTCCGCGTCAGATGGCGCAGGTCCGCGAGGGAGCCGGTCTCGACGGTCCGCCCCTTCCTGATGATGCTGACGCGGTCGCAGAGCGTCTCCACCTCGCTGAGGATGTGCGAGGACAGGAGGATGGTGCGGCCCCTGTCCCGCTCCTCCTCGACGCACGCCTGGAAGACCTCCTCCATGAGCGGGTCGAGCCCGGAGGTGGGCTCGTCGAGGATCAGCACGTCGACGTCGGACGCGAAGGCGGCGACGAGGGCGACCTTCTGCCGGTTGCCCTTGGAGTACGTGCGCCCCTTCTTGGCCGGGTCCAGTTCGTACCGCTCGACGAGGTCCGCCCGGCGGGCCCGGTCGAGCCCGCCGCGCAGCTTCCCGTACAGGTCGATGACCTCGCCGCCGGAGAGGTTGCGCCACAGGGTGACGTCGCCCGGTACGTACGCCACGCGCCGGTGCAGCTCCACCGCGTCGCTCCACGGGTCCTTGCCGAGGAGCTGGGCGGCGCCGGAGTCGGCGCGCAGCAGGCCGAGGAGGACCCGGATGGCCGTGGACTTCCCGGCGCCGTTGGGGCCGAGGAAACCGTGCACCTCGCCGGCCTCGACGTCCAGGTCGAGGCCGTCCAGCGCGTGCGTCTGCCCGAACGACTTGTGCAGTCCGGAGACGGTGATTGCCTTCGTCATGTTTCAGAACGTACGCTCACTTCACAAATTTGTGAAGTTAAGGAAGCGTATAAACTCGGGCCACGGAGGACCGCACAACCGGACAGGGGAGAGGATCAGTACATGCCCAAGGAGCCCGCGCCGGCACCACTGCCGGGCGAACGTGACGGCGAGCTCGTCGGCCGCTTCGTCGAGCAGTTCGCGTCACAGCTCGTCGAGGCGGGGATGCCGAGGATGCCCGCCAGGGTCTTCGCGGCGCTCCTCGCCTCGGACTCGGGCGCACTGACATCGGCGGAGCTCGGCGAGCGGCTCCAGGTGAGCCCGGCGGCCGTCTCGGGCGCCGTCCGCTACCTCACGCAGCAGCACATGGTGGCCCGCGAGCGCGAGCCCGGTTCGCGCCGGGACATCTTCCGCGTGCACAGCAACCAGTGGTACGAGGCGATGGGCAGCCGGGAGGGCGTGCTCAAGCGCTGGGAGGCCGCCCTGCGGGACGGCGTGTCCAGCCTCGGCCCCGACACCCCCGCGGGACAGCGGCTCGCCGAGACGCTGGCGTTCTTCGAGTTCGTCCAGGACGAGTTCGCGGGCATGATGGAGCGCTGGCGCGTGCGCCGGGAGAGCTTGTTCGGCAAGTAGGCCGACCGCTCGCCACAAGGGTTCACCACGGCGCTCACCCCGGCAGCGTCAGGCTCCAGGCAGCGGCCCGCACCGACCACGTACGCGTCCGCACCGGACCCCCCACCACCGTGTCCGCCCGGTAGTGGAAATCAGCCCCGGACACCGTGACCGTCCGGGCCCGCACCAGCAGCGGCGACGCCTCGGCGCCCACGGACGAGGGGCGCACCTCCACCTCCGCGAAGCCGTCGTCGGCGGGGTTCACCGCGACCCTCTCGACCGGCTGGTCCAGGTCCACCACGACGACCCCGTCGGCCTCCACCCGCAGCCGCGCCGGAGCGGGCCCCGGCGCCGCCACGACCCGCGGGGGCCGCGCGGTGAGCGTGCGCACGAAGGACTGGCAGGTCCGCAGCCACGGGTGACCGTCCACCGGTATCCCCCCGGTGGCCGAAGCGGCGATCGGCGGAATCCGCAGCTCTCCGAGGACCACGCCGTCCCGGTCGTCGACGAGCAGATCAAGCCGCCGCTCGGCTCCTTCGAGCACCGCCCGCGCCGCCGCGACCGCTCCCACGGGCACTCCGAGCGCCCTCGCGAGCGTCTGCGAGGCGCCTACCGGAACTACGGAGAGTGCGCATCGCGCGAGCTCCCGCTCCCGGTGGAGCACCCCCACGGCCCGCGCCAGAGCGCGGTCGTCACCGATCACCACAGGGCGCCGCGCACCCCGCCTGATCAGGGCTTTCGCGAAGTCCTCGGGCCCCTCGGGCAGACAGAAGCGGACGGACGCGCCCGCGCCGAGAACGTCCTTCGCGATCCTTACCGACTCACCGTCCGTGCGCCGGGCGACCGGGTCGATGACGACTAGCAGCTGGTCGCGAGCCGACAACGTGCGCCCCTTTTCTGAGACCTCGGGTAGCATCTTTGTGCAAGAGCCCCTTGCGCTATTGCGCCAGGGGCTTCGTCTATTCCGGGGCAGCATCCAAGGCACACCCATATGGCGGCTACGGCCCCTGACCTTGGACATGCCCCGCCCGGAAGGGGTGTACGCCTGTGCCCGCACTTGTGCTGCTCGGTGCTCAGTGGGGTGACGAAGGCAAGGGAAAGGCCACTGACCTGCTCGGTGGCTCCGTGGACTATGTAGTGCGTTACCAGGGCGGCAACAACGCCGGCCACACGGTCGTCGTGGGCGACCAGAAGTACGCGTTGCATCTCCTCCCTTCCGGGATTCTCTCCCCGGACTGCGTGCCTGTCATCGGCAATGGAGTCGTCGTCGACCCGTCGGTCCTGCTCTCCGAGCTGAGCGGTCTGAACGAGCGCGGCGTCGACACGTCGAAGCTGCTGATCAGCGGCAACGCGCACATCATCACGCCGTACAACGTGACCGTCGACAAGGTGACGGAACGCTTCCTCGGCAAGCGCAAGATCGGCACGACCGGCCGTGGCATCGGCCCGACGTACGCCGACAAGATCAACCGCACCGGCATCCGCGTCCAGGACCTCTACGACCAGTCGATCCTGGAGCAGAAGGTCGAGGCGGCTCTCGAGGTCAAGAACCAGCTCCTGACCAAGCTCTACAACCGCCGCGCCATCGAGGTCGGCCAGATCGTCGAGCAGCTCCTGGAGCACGGCGAGAACATCAAGCGGTACGTCGCCGACACCACGCTGATCCTCAACAACGCGCTGGACGAGGACAAGGTCGTCCTCTTCGAGGGCGGCCAGGGCACCCTCCTGGACGTGGACCACGGCACGTACCCCTTCGTCACCTCCTCGAACCCGACCGCGGGCGGCGCCTGCACGGGTACGGGCGTCGGCCCGACGAAGATCAGCCGCGTCATCGGCATCCTGAAGGCGTACACCACGCGTGTCGGCGCGGGCCCGTTCCCGACGGAGCTCTTCGACCAGGACGGCGAGGACCTGCGCCGTATCGGTGGCGAGCGCGGTGTCACCACCGGCCGTGACCGCCGCTGCGGCTGGTTCGACGCGCCGATCGCGCGTTACGCGACCCGCGTGAACGGCCTGACGGACTTCTTCCTCACGAAGCTGGACGTCCTGACGGGCTGGGAGCAGATCCCGGTCTGCGTCGCGTACGAGATCGACGGCAAGCGCGTCGAGGAACTCCCGTACAACCAGACCGACTTCCACCACGCGAAGCCCGTCTACGAGTACTTCCCCGGCTGGTCCGAGGACATCACCAAGGCCCAGACCTTCTCCGACCTGCCGAAGAACGCGCAGGGTTACGTGAAGGCCCTGGAAGAGATGTCCGGCGCCCCGATCTCCGCGATCGGCGTGGGTCCGGGCCGCACGGAGACGATCGAGATCAACTCGTTCGTCTGACGGCTGCCGCTGTACGACGCGAGGGGCGCCCCGGCCTGGCCGGGGCGCCCCTTCCGTTGCGCCGCCCGGGTCTGTGCTCAGGTCTGCGCTCAGGCGCGCCGACGGCGGTAGTAGGCGTAGGTGAGGACGAGGAGCAGCGGGCCCCAGAGGTTCATCAGGCCGCTGACCGTCATCGCGAGCACGTCCCAGCCCGCGGCGTACGGCCAGGCGCCGGGCCCCTCCCCGATGGCCGTGACCAGCCACTCGACGCCGATGCCGGTGAGCAGGAGCCCGCCGATGGCCGCGGGCACGACGGCGGCGGCCACCGGCACGCGCCGCCCGCCGAGCCACGGCATCCACCGCGGCACGACCTCGCCCCATCCCCGTACGAGGCCGAAACCGAGGAGCGCGAAGAGCTCGGTGAAAATGCTGAGCCCGAGGACGTAGGGGATGTTGAACCACGCGGGGTCCATGGTCTGGCCGCCCATCCCGTAGCCGAAGCCGATGGGCAGCCGCCAGACGCAGACGGGGAGGGCGACGAGGGGGATGGCGTGTGCCATCCGCTCGGCCCAGCGGGGAACGGGCCGTGCGGTGCCCTTCGACGCCGTGGTCGTCCGGGCCGCCGTCTCGTGCGCCGCGCAGGTCGTGGTCATGGCTCCAGCGTGGCGGGCGGCGCGCCGCGCCGGATCGACGCCGCGGTGGATCTTCCTCCGCCGTGCGGGCTAGGCCTCACTCCTCCTCCCCGCACATCCGCAGCCCCACCGGCGTCTGGCAGGGCAGGTGGCCGTGGGTGCGGACCACGTCCTGGCCGTTCCCGCGGATCGCGTACGCGAGGAAGCTGGACGCCAGGGAGTCGGCGGGCGGGCTGCCGTAGGTGTAGGCGTACTCGATCTCGCGGTAGGGGTAGCCGCTGGACTGAATGTGGTCGATGGACGGGGCATGACCGTTCAGGTTCAGGCGGTGCATGCCCTTGAGCGTGATCGTGTCGCGCAGTTCGCTGTAACCGATCGCGCCCGGGGTGGTGGCGACGGTGTCCAGGACCTGGTCCGTGTCGTCGAGTTCGCAGCGGATCACCGGGGCGGCCGGGCTGATGTCCTTGGTCAGGCAGTCGCTCGAGGACTCCTGGATCTCCGACCCGCCCTTCAGGACCTGCCGTTGCAGGGTGACTCGGGTGCCCGAGCTGGAACCGCGGCTCACCAGGACCACCGGGCGGTCCGGGCCGCCGGGGAGCTCGTTCCAGTTGCGGATCTCGCCCCTGAAGAGACGGCCCACGTCCCGCGACGAGAGGTTCTTGAGCGGGACGTCGTCGTTCAGGACGAGGGCGAAGAGGGAGACCGCCACCCTCGTCTCGCTCAGCCGCGTGTAGCTGGAGGGGCGTGGCCCGTCGGAGAAGGCGATCACCGGCGGGGAACCGTCCTCGTCCCCGGCGGATTCGGTGCCCATGGCCGCCAACTCCCTTATCCCGCTGCGGCTCCCGTGCGCGTTCACCTTGATCGTCGAGCCGTCGCAGGCCGACATGTACTTCTCCGCGAGCTCGGACGCGACCTCCTCGAACGCCGTGGAACCCGTCAGGGTCAGCGTGCCCGTCTCGCAGTACGAGGGCGGCGGCTCGGCGTCGGGGCGCAGGATGAGGCCCGCGAGGCCGAGGATCACCAGGCTCAGCGCGATGGCCACCCGCTGCGACAGCCTGCTGAACACCGGGGGCTTCTCGTCGGGGGCCGCGCTGTGGTTCTCGTGCGTCTCGCCGCCCTGGATGCCGCCGATGACCGTGTAGCCGCTGTCCACGGGGCCGCCGGTCAGCAGGACCAGGAGCTTGTAGTACTCACCTCGGTTGAGCGGTACGCGCGGGATGTGCAGCCTGCCGGACTCGTAGCCGAGGCCGGTGCCGGGCGCGAAGTGCTCCATCAGGTGGTCGGCCTCGGGCGGCAGCGTCACCGCCACCGCGCGGATCGTGCGGTGCTCGAAGACCGCCGTCAGGCCGTGCGGCGAGCGGCCCGTGTAGTCGGCCACGTCGATGGGCAGCGAGCCGTCGTTCTCGACGCGGAGCAGCACCAGCGTCGCGTCCGACATCTCGGGGGCCTCGTCGAAGAGACCGAGGCGCGCGTTCGCGTCCCCCGTACGGACGTTGTCGCCTATCGCCGTGTCCATCTGCTTGCGGTAGCCGATGCGCTTGCGGCGCGGTACGCGGCGTTCGAGCAGCACGGGGACGAACGCGCCGGCGACGCCGACCAGGATGGCGAGCACGGCGATGATGTTTTCGGTGCTCAACCAGTTCATGGGCGGCACGGTAGGCGGCGGGGCCGACCACCGGGCGACGCTTGTCCCTCCGGACGTGATCTGTTCGCCAGGAGTTCAACTAGCCGCGTGAGCGGGGTCGTTCAGCCCTTCTTGTCATACGTCAGCCCCTTGTCCGTGCCCGTGCTCTCCCGGTGCAGCCTGCCGTTCGAGAGCAGCGTCACCGTGCTCGCCTGGCCCGGCCTGCAGGAGCTCGCGGGCTGCCCGACGATCACGTCCGTCGGCCCGATGCGCAGGGTGTTGCCGCTCGCCGACTCCAGCTTGCCCTGGAACACGCAGTGGTACGTGCCGCCCGTGTCGGTCGGGCCGTCCGCCGTGATCGAGAGGACGGTGTCGCCGACCTCGCCCTGCTGGAGGACGAGCTGCCGGGGGTTGTCGCCCAGGTTGTTCTGGATGGACCCGCTCCAGGTGCCGAGGAACTTGTCCGGGATCGTGCCCTCGTCGTCCTTGTCGTCCTTGTCGTCCTTGTCCTCGGACGCCGGGGACGTGGGCGGGGCCTGGGGCTCCGACGACCCGTCCTCGGAGGGCGTGCCCGGCGTCGAGGGCGCGCTGCTGGTCGGGGACGGGGAGCTCGTGCCGCCCGCCTTGGTGGTGTCGTCGCCCTTCATCACCGCGTACACCGTGCCGCCCGCCCCTATGGCCACTATGACGGCCACCGCGATGAGCGCGGCCGTGGACCGGCCGCTGCGGCGCGGTGGCTCGCCCTGGGGGTGGACGAGGGGGCCGTACGGAGGCGTGGGGCCGTAGGGAGGCGTGGGGCCGTACGGGCCCTGCTGGGGGTAGCCGTAGCCGGGCGGCGGCGGCTGCTGGGGGTGCTGCTGCGGCTGGGGGTGCTGTTGCGGATAGCCGTATGCCTGGCCCGGCGGGGGAGTGGGCGGTGGTGCCTGCCCGGTGATCATCGTGGGGAGGTGGTCCAAGGGGGCCGCCTCGCCCGGCTTGCCGGGCGGCGGCGGGGTATCGCCGTCGGACGGGCCCGGCTTGACGCCGTTGACCTCGGCGGAGGCAGCCGCGGCTCCGGCGGCAGCCGCCCCGGCCGCCGCGGGAGTGGCGCCCCCGCCTCCCGCCGCCAGCTCCTTCGGCGGCGCGAGCGACACCGGCGCACCGGAGCCCGTCGCCGGCGGACCCTTCACGGACGGCGCCTGCGCGCCTGACTCGTCCGGATTCTCCGTGTCCAGCAACTGCACCGCATGTCGGCCGAGTTGGGCGACGAGCGCGCCCGGCAGCCACGGGTCCCGCGTCCGGCCACCGTCGCCGAGCGTGTCCTCGGCCCCCGTCCGCTCAAGGAGCTGCCGCAGCGTCGGCCGGTCCGCGGGGTTCTTGCGCAGGCAGTCGCCGACCAGCTCGGCCAGCTCCTCCGGCAGCCCCTCCAGGTCCGGTTCCTCCTGCGCGATACGGAACATCATCGCGTGCACGCCGCTGTTGGCCGTGCCGAACGGCAGCGCGCCCGAAGCCGCGTACGCGAGGACCGAGCCCAGGCAGAACACGTCGCAGGCCGGGGTGATGCGGTCGCCCCGCACCTGCTCGGGTGCCATGAAGCCGGGCGAACCGACGAGCGCGCCGGTGCGGGTCAGGCCGCCGTCGGCCACGGTTTCGAGGGCGCGGGCGATGCCGAAGTCGATGACGCGGGGCCCGTCGATCGTGACGAGGACATTCGACGGCTTGAGGTCGCGGTGGATGAGACCCGCCGCGTGGATGTCCTTGAGCGCGTTGGCGAGCCCGGCCGCCAGTATCTTCACGGACCGCTCCGGCAGCGGCCCGTGGTCGTGCGAGATGACGCTCTGCAGGGAGGGGCCCGCGACATATCCCGTGGCCAGCCAGGGGATCGCCGCCTCGGTGTCCGCGTCGAGGACCGGTGCCGTCCACGCGCCACCGACCCGCCGGGCCGCCTGCACCTCCTGCCGGAAGCGGTTCCTGAACTCCTCCTGCTCGGCGAGCTCTTCCCGCACGAGCTTCACCGCGACCGTACGTCCTCGGTCGGACCGCGCGAGATAGACGTGCCCCATGCCGCCCGCGCCGAGACGCGCGAGCAGCCGATAGGCGCCTATTCGCTGTGGATCCCCGGACCCCAGTTTCTCCATCGCCGCGCCGCCCTCCCCCGTTGGTGTGCAACAGAACGAGGATAGTGGGGCGGTAGGACATCGGGGCGCGGACTGCCTGCTACGGCTCCGTAACGGGTTGTTCCGTATCCGCCGCCGAATTCCTCTTCAAAGCCGCCGAACCCCCCTCCAAAGGGGGGAGGATCGCCTCGGCAAGCACCCCGGAAAGCCGCTCCAACACCCGTACGGTCTCGGCGAATTCCTTCTCGCCGAGCGCGTCGGCGAGCCGGGCGGCCACTTCCGCGTGGCCGGGGTCGATCTCCCTGACGGCAGCCAGGCCCTCGTCCGTGGGGCGCAGGAGCTTGGCGCGGCGGTGGGCGGGGTTCGCCACGTACTCGGCGAGGCCGCGCCGCACGAGGAGGTCGGCGATGCGCTGCACGCTCTGCCGGGTGACGCCCATCGCGCGGGCGATCCCGGCGACGGGCAGGGGCTCGCGCAGGACGGCGCCGAGCACCTGCCACCAGGCGGCGGTGAGGCCGCCGGGCCTGGCCAGCTCGTCGGCGACCGTGAGGAACTGTCCGTTGAGCCGGAAGACGCCGAGGGCGGTGCGGGAGAACAGCTCCTGCTGCTCCCGCACCCCGTGGTTCGCGCGGTCGCTCACGATTCGAGCACCTCGTACGCCGACGCGTCGGAGTCGTGGAACAGGCGGTACCAAGCGTCCAGCTTCTCCCCCTCGAAGGCTCCGAGCCGCCCGAGGATCTCGCGCGCGAAGGCCACGGGCTCGGTCGGCCCCGCCGTGGTCAGCCCGCCGTCGGTGACGGCGTCCGCGTCGACGTACCGCTCGCCGCCCTTGTATCCGGTCGCCGCGAGGTAGAACGACACCGCGCTGGTGTGTGCCCGCTCGTCGAGCAGCCCCTCCCTGGCGAGTCCGGCGGTGGCCCCGCAGATGGCGGCGACCGGCACGTCCGCGTCGAGGAAGGCGCGGGCCGCGCGGCCGAAGGGGGCGAGGTCGTCGCCCGCGTCCCACAGGTCGGCGCCCGGCAGGATGAGCAGCGCGCTGTCCTCGGGCCGCAGGTCGGCGAGGGTCAGGTCGGGCTGGATGCGGACGCCGCCGATGGTGGTGACGGGGTCGAGCGACGCGGCGGCGACGGTGCGGATCTCGTACCCGTCGCGGGCGAGGAACGCGGTGGCGTATCCGGTCTCCCAGTCGGCGAGCGTGTCGTAAACGGCGAGGTGCACGGGCTTGCGGGACATGGCTGCCTCCGTTGGCTGAGCTCAGGCGGGCTGTTCTGTAAGCATGCTGTCATCGCGACAGCATGCTGTCAATAGCCGAAGGGCTTCGGTGCGCGCCCGCTCGTTAACCCTCACCAGGGGCGGCCTTAACCCGCCGGTCCCTAGCGTCCTGGTCATGGACAGCGCAGAGAACCTCGGACAGATGGCCGCCCACCTCGGCCTCGACCTGCTGGCCGTGACCCTCCTGACCTTCGGGGTCTTCTATCCACGGCACCGCAGAAGGGAGTTGGTCCCCGCCTACCTCGCCCTGAACGTCGCGCTCTTCGCGGTCGTCTCCGCCCTCGCGAGCGCCGACGGCAACGGCGGCCTCGCGCTCGGGTTCGGGCTCTTCGGGGTGCTCTCGATCGTGCGGCTCCGCTCGGACGCCCTGCAGCACCAGGAAGTGGCGTACTACTTCATCACCCTCGTCCTCGGCCTCCTCTGCGGGCTTCCGGGCCTCGACCTGCCGGTCGCCGCCGGGCTCGCGGCCGTGCTGCTCCTGGTGATGTACGGCGCCGACCATCCCCGCCTCTTCGCCGGTGACCGGCGTGCGGTCATCACCCTGGACGCCGTGTACCGCGAGGAGTCGGCGCTGCGCGCCGAGCTCGCCCGGCGGCTGGGGGAGCCGCTCGGCTGGACCGTCCAGGAGGTCGACTACGTACGGGACCTGATGGTTCTGGAAGTCCGTTTCCGGCAGCCGGAACCTTCCGAGCGGGGCGGGGAGTTCCTACGGACAACACCACGACGCCGCACGACCCGGTCCCGCACGCCTGCCGTCCCCCACCAGAAGGAGACCGTGTGAACCCCGCCGTACGCGCCATCGGACGGGCCGCGCTCGCCGCTCACCCCATCGCGCTTGACGAGGTGAACGCGCGGGCCGAACTGCTCGCCCGCTACGACAACAGCTATCTCGTGCCGGTCGAGATCTTCGACGACGTGGCCGCGCTGCTCACGGACCCGCGCCGTCGCTCGGGCCCCTTCCGGGCCCTGAGCATCGGCGGAAAGCGCTGGTTCAGCTACCACTCGACGTACTACGACACCCCCGAGCTGCTGACCTACCACCACCACCGGCAGGGCAGGCGGCTGCGCTACCGCATCCGGGAGCGGGTCTACCAGGACAGCGGTGAGCGGCAGTTCGAGATCAAGCTGAAGAGCGGCCGCGGCGAGACGGTCAAGCACCGGCAGCGGCTCCAGGGCGACGACAGCGTGCTCGACACCGCACGCCAGGGGTTCCTCTCCGGCGTGCTGCGGGGCTCGTACGGGATCGATGCGCCGGACGGTCTGACGACGGCGCTGGTCACCGAGTACCAGCGGGCGACCTTCGTGGCCGACGGCCAGCGGATCACGTGCGACGCGGGGCTCGTCGTGCGGGACGTGGCCACGGGGCGGTCGGTGGAGGCCGACTCCGGGCTCGTCCTGGTGGAGACCAAGACGCGGGGGCATCTGACGGAGGCGGACCGTGTCCTGCACCGGTACGGGGTGCGGGCCGCGGAGTTCACGAAGTACTGCGGCGGTTTCGCGGCCCTGCGCCCCGAGTTGGGGGTCAATCGCTGGGCCCGGGCCGTGCGGGTCGCGTTTCCGCGGGCCGTCGGGTCGTCCGGGGGAAGGTGAGGGTCACCCGGGTGCCGCGGGTGGCGTCCGACGCCATGTCGAAGGTGCCGCCCGCGTCCTCGGCCGTGCGGCGTGCGATGTCCAGGCCGAGGCCCGTGGAGCCACCGCCGCTGGTGCCGCGCCGCGCCGAGTAGGTGGGCGGCAGGCCGGGGCCTTCGTCGGCGACGGTGAGTTCGGCCTCGCCCGCGGTGGTGGTGCGGACGGTGACGCGGAACGGGGTGCCCTGGGGGGTGTGGTCCAGGACATTGCCGATGAGGGCGTCGATGGCGGCGGTCAGATCGTCCTCGGCGACGGGGACGGGGTGTACGTCTTCCGGCGCCGTGATTTCGGTCGTACGCCCCTGATCCTCGGCCAACGGCAGCCAGAACGTCGCGCGTGCGCGAGCCACGGCGGCCAGGTCCGCGTGCGGGGCGTCCCGCAAGGGGCGGCGGGCCTTGCGGATCACGTCGTCGACACTGCGCTCCAGGGCGGCGACGTCCGCGGCGATGCGGCCCGCCTCCTCCGGGTCGTGGAGGGTCTCGGCGTCCAGGCGGAGGGCGGCGACGGGGGTGCGCAGGCGGTGGGCGAGGTCGGCGGCGTTCTCGCGCTCGGCGGCGAGGAGTTCGCCGATGCGGGTGGCGAGGCGGTTCAGCTCGCCCGCGACCAGGCGGAGCTCGGGCGGGCCCTCGGGGGTGGCGCGTGCGGTGAGGTCACCCGCGGCGAGGCGGTCCGCGGTGCCGGCCAGGCGACGGGTGGCGCCGACCAGACGGGCCCCGAGCCGGTCGGCGAGGAGCAGCCCGATGAGTACGAGACCGACCCCGATCCCGGCGAGCACGAGCCAGGACGTCATGGTGCCCGCGTACAACTGCCGTTCGGTGAGCGTGACCTGCACGACAGCGGTGCCACCGGCGGCGCCCTGGACGGGGACGAGGACCTGGCGGCCACCGGTGGAGGGCTCGTAGGTGAAGGCTCGGCCGGTGCGGGCCAGGCGGACGGCGTCCGTGACACGGGCCCGGGGCTGCTGCCGGGGAGCCGGCCCGATGACGGTGCCGTCACCTAGGAGAAGCGAAGTGGTGGGCAGATTCTGCGTGTTGACGCTCTCGACGGTCTGCTCGGCGGTCTCGCGCTCGTCCGGGGTGGCGAGGGCGGGCCCGAGCGCGTGCGCCACCCACTGAGCACGGGCGGTGGCCTCGGCGGTGGCGCGGTCGGCGGCGTGGGTGCGGGTGAGGAGGGTGAGAGGCACGAGGAGGGCAGTGAGCACGAGAGCGGTGGTGGCAGCGGTGAGCAGCAGCAGCCTGCGTCGCATCAGCGGGCCCCGGGGCCTTCGGCGGGGGGCCCACCGGCGGTTTCCCCGGAGGCTTCCTCGTGCGCTTCCTCGTGCGCTTCCTCGGGTGGAGTCAGCTTGATGCCCACCGTGCGGACCGTGTGGAGGTACCGAGGGGCCTGGGCGGTCTCGCCGAGTTTCCTGCGGAGCCAGGAGAGGTGGACGTCGACCGTCTTGTCGGCGCCGCCCAGGGGCTGTTGCCACACCTCGGCGAGGAGTTCGCGGCGGGATATCACCTGGCCCGGGCGGTGGGCGAGGTAGGTGAGCAGGTCGAACTCGCGCGGGGTGAGGTCCAGGGGGCGCGCGTCCAGGGTGACGTCACGGGAGGCCGGGTCGATGGCCAGGCCTCCGACGCGCAGGGGCTCCTCCGTCACGTCCGTCGCGCCGAGTCGCCGCAGGACGGCCTTGATGCGGGCGTCCAGCTGGGCGGCGCCGAACGGCTTGACGATGTAGTCGTCGGCCCCGTCCTCCAGGATCGCCACCATCTCGGGTTCGTCGTCCCGCGCGGTCGCGACGATGACGGGTACGTCGCTGACGGCGCGGAGCATACGCAGGACCTGGGCGCCGTCCACGTCCGGCAGCCCCAGGTCGAGGACGACGAGGTCGGGGCGGTGGGTGACCGCGGCGTCCAGGCCCGCCATGCCGCTCGGCGCGGTGGCGACGGCGTGCCCTTTGTCGCGCAGGGCGCGCACCAGGGCACCGCGCAGCTGGGGATCGTCCTCCACGACAAGAAGATGGGCCATACATCCACCGTAGTCAGGTGCCTTGGGCAGCCCTTAACCGGGCGTTAGGAAACTGTGCGGCACAGTGGCCGCATGAGGAAGTGGCGCAGCGCGGTCGTGACCGCGGCATGGGTGGGGGTGGGAACGGCCGCCGGGGCGCTGGGCGCCTGGCAGTTGGCCACTTCGGACAGCGGGGGCGCGGCGCACAGCCGCCCTCTGGACGAGGCCGCGGTGGAGAGGGCGCTCGCGGCGACCTCGGCGTCGCCACCGGCCTCCTCCTCCCGGCCCGCGTCGCCTTCACCGTCCGCGGCACCCTCGAAGACGCCCCCCGACCGCTCCACCCTGCGGTTCACGGGTGGGACGGCGACGGTCGAGTGCAGGGACGACGGGACGGTGTATCTCGTCTCGTGGAGCCCGGCGGACGGCTTCCACATCGACGACGACGTGGAACGGGGCCCGGGCCCGGTGGCCCGCCTCGAAGCAGAACCGAGCGACGACGACGAGCGGGACGATCTGCCGTACGAGATCCGCTGCGGGGAGGACGGGCAGCCGCGGGCGAGGGTGGTGGCGGACGCGGACGACTGATGGCTTTCAGCCCGTCGGGCGCCTTCAGCCGGTCCGGCGTTCGAGGACGAACTCGGCGGAGCCGGTGATTGCCGCGCCGATGAACGAGGCCTCGCACCGGCAGGGGGCAGAGCCCCCACCCGGGACCCCGACACACTGTCCAGTGCCCCCCGCCCCCGCGAAACAGACCGCCCATGTCCCATCCGCATCGTGGACATTTACCCTCGCCCACATGACCCCTCAGCCGAATCCCCAGGTCGGCGCAGCCGTCAAGGCCGCGGACCGCGCGCACGTGTTCCACTCCTGGTCCGCACAGGAGCTGATCGACCCCCTCGCCGTAGCCGGCGCCGAGGGCTCGTACTTCTGGGACTACGACGGCAACCGCTACCTCGACTTCACCAGCGGCCTCGTCTTCACCAACATCGGGTACCAGCACCCGAAGGTCGTCGCCGCGATACAGGAGCAGGCGGCGCGGATGACGACCTTCGCGCCCGCCTTCGCCGTGGAAGCCCGCTCCGAGGCCGCACGCCTCATCGCCGAGCGGACCCCCGGCGACCTCGACAAGATCTTCTTCACCAACGGCGGCGCCGAGGCGGTGGAGAACGCGACCCGTATGGCGCGCCTCCACACCGGCCGCCCCAAGGTCCTCTCCGCCTACCGCTCGTACCACGGCGGCACCTCCACCGCGATCAACCTCACCGGCGACCCCCGCCGCTGGCCCTCCGACAACGGCTCGGCGGGCGTCGTCCACTTCTGGGCGCCGTTCCTCTACCGCAGCCCCTTCTACGCCGAGAACGAGCGGCAGGAGTGCGAGCGAGCCCTCCAGCACCTGGAGGACACCATCGCCTTCGAGGGCCCCCAGACTCTCGCCGCGATCATCCTGGAGTCCGTCCCCGGCACGGCGGGCATCATGACCCCGCCGCCGGGCTACCTCAAGGGCGTACGCGAGATCTGCGACCGCCACGGCATCGTCCTCATCCTGGACGAGGTGATGGCGGGCTTCGGCCGCACCGGCAAGTGGTTCGCCGCCGAACACTTCGACGGCGGCGTGGTCCCGGACCTGCTCACCTTCGCGAAGGGCGTGAACTCCGGTTACGTCCCGCTCGGCGGCGTCGCGATCTCGTCCGCCATCGCCGAGACGTTCGCCCGCAGGCCCTACCCGGGCGGCCTCACGTACTCCGGGCACCCGCTGGCCTGCGCCGCCGCCGTGGCGACGATCAACGTCATGGAGGAGGAGGGCGTCGTCGAGAACGCCGCCCGCGTCGGGACGGAGATCATCGCCCCCGCCCTCGCGGAGCTCGCCGAGCGCCACCCGAGCGTCGGCGAGGTCCGCGGCCTCGGCATGTTCTGGGCGCTTGAGCTGGTCAAGGACAAGGAGACCCGCGAGCCCCTCGTCCCGTACAACGCCACGGGCGAGGCGAACGCCCCGATGGCCGCGTTCGGCGCCGCCGCCAAGAAGCAGGGCCTGTGGCCCTTCATCAACATGAACCGCACCCACGTGGTCCCCCCGTGCAACATCACGGACACGGAGGCGAAGGAGGGCCTCGCGGCGCTGGACGTAGCGCTGACGGAGGCGGACAAGCACACCGCGTAACCGCTCCCACGTCGTACCCCTTGCGGGTCCCCGCTGCCGGGCGCCGGGAGACCGGGCGCCCGGGGCGGGGAACCCCGACCGCGTAGTCTGACGTGCTCGTAAGCGAACGACGACCGCCAAGACGACTCCGCGAGGGAACCCAGATGCCCGGCACCGACGGCTCCGCCGTCATCCGCAGCACTCTGCGCCAGCAGATCGCCGACGCGCTGCGCGACGAGATCCTCGGCGGCCGTCTGGAGCCGGGGCAGGAGTTCACGGTCAAGGAGATCGCCGAGCAGTACGGCGTCTCCGCGACCCCCGTCCGCGAGGCCCTGGTGAACCTCGCCGCGCAGGGCCTCCTGGACGCCGACCAGCACCGCGGCTACCGCGTCCACGAGCACTCCCTCGCCGACTACCGGGGCATGCTGGAGGCCCGCGGCCTCGTCGCCGACGGCATCTTCCGCGACCTCGCGAAGAAGGGCACCCCGCTGGGGCCCAAGTGCCGGCAGGAATTCGCCGCCGCGCTGATCTCCGTACGCCGCCGTGGCGAGGAAGCCGCACGCGCCGCCTGCGCGGGCGACCTGAACGTCCTGATCGGCTACGACCTGCGCTTCTGGCGCGAGCTCAGCGCCCTCTTCGGCAACCCCTACCTCTCGGACTTCCTGCACCGCATCCGCGTCCAGTCCTGGGTCTGCGCCGTCACCTACCTGCGCCGCGCCGTCGAACGCGGCGACGGCGACCTGCGCGGCACCCTCTGGGCCCGGCACACCGAGCTCGTCGACGCCCTCGCGCACCGCGACCCCAAGGCCGCGCACGCGATCATCGACGAGTACAACGCCCACTCGCTCGCCCTCATCGAGCGGCTGGCCGCTGCATGAGCGTGGATCTGACCGTCGTCGTCCCCGCCTACAACGAGGAGCGGCGCCTGGCCCCCACGCTCGCCGCGATCCGGGCGTACCTGGAGGACGGGACGCATCTCGTGGACGGGGCCGAGGGAGGCGACCGCACCCGGTGGGAGCTGATCGTCGTGGACGACGGCTCCACCGACGCCACCCTCGACATCGCGGCCGACGCCGAGGCCGCCGACCCCCGCGTCCGGCTCATCCACAGCGACCGCAACCGCGGCAAAGGCCACGCCCTGCGCCTGGGCGTCCTCGCCTCACGCGGCGAACGCGTCCTGATCACCGACGCCGATCTGGCCACCCCGATCGAGGAGCTGGAGTGCCTCGACAAGGCGCTCACCGACGGCCACGCGGCCGCGATCGGCTCACGCGCGGGAGCCGGTGCCACGATCGAGGCCCACCAGCACCGGCTGCGCGAACTCCTCGGCCGTACCGGCAATTTCCTGATACGAACGGTCGCCGTCCCCGGAGTCCGCGACACCCAGTGCGGTTTCAAGCTCTTCGACGGCGACCGTGCCCGTGAGGCCTTCGCCGCGTCCCGCCTGCGCGGCTGGGGCATAGACGTCGAGATACTGCAGTACTTCCGCCGCTTCGGCTGGCCGGTCGCCGAGGTGCCGGTGCGCTGGGCGCACCAGGAGGGCTCGAAGGTCCGCCCCTTCGACTACGTGAAGGTCCTCGCCGAACTGACCTCGCTCAAGGCCCGAGCCGTCCGTCCGAGAGACCTGCTCGTCGCGGCGCTCTTCCTGGCCATGGCGGTCACCCTCTACTCGGGCCGCTGGGTCGCACCCGGCGCCCGCTATCTCCCCGACTCCCTCCAGGACCAGAACCAGTGGGAGTGGTTCTTCGCGGTGACGGCGGACAACGTCCGCCACTTCCAGAACCCCCTCTTCACGACCCTCCAGAACCATCCCGACGGCGTGAACCTCATGGCCAACACGGTCATGCTCGGCCTCTCCGTCCCCTTCGCCCCCGTGACCTGGCTCCTCGGCCCGGCCGTCGCGCTCAACGCGGCGATGACACTGGGCCTGGCCGTGACCGCCGTCGCCTGGTACTGGCTGATCCGCAGGCGTCTCGTGCGCCACCGGGGCGCGGCGGCCGTCGGCGCGGCACTGGCCGCCTTCGCGCCACCGATGATCAGCCACGCGCACGCGCACCCGAACTTCATGGTCCTGTTCATGATCCCGCTGATCATCGACAGGGCGCTGCGGCTCTGCGAGGGCACCAGGGTCGTGCGCGACGGAGTCGTCCTCGGGCTCTTCACGACGTACCAGATCTTCCTCGGCGAGGAGCCGCTGCTGCTCGCGGCGGTGGGCATGCTGCTGTTCGCGGCGGCGTACGGGATCGTGCGCCGGGACGTGGCGAGGGAAACGTTTCGGCCCCTGGCGCGCGGCCTCGCGGTGGCGGTGGCGGTGACCGTGCCGCTGGTCGCCTTCCCGCTCTACTGGCAGTTCTTCGGGCCGCAGAGCTACACGAGCGTGCTGCACGGCGACAACGCGGGCAACAGTCCGCTGGCGCTCATCTCCTTCGCGGAACGTTCCCTCGCGGGCACCGAGGAGACGGCGGCGGCCCTCTCCCAGAACCCCACCGAGCAGAACGCGTTCTACGGCTGGCCCCTGGTCGCGCTGGCCTTCGCGATCGTCGTACGTCTCTGGGAGCGGGCGGTGGTGAAGGCGCTGGCCTGCACGGTGCTCGCGGCGGCTTTCCTCTCCCTGGGCCCGAAGTTCCGCATTCCGCTGACGGACGTCGTGCTGCCCGGCCCATGGGCTCTCCTCGCCCACGCGCCCCTCTTCGAGTCGGTGATCGAGTCGCGGGTGGCGATGGTGTGCGCTCCGGCGCTCGGCATGCTGGTGGCGCTCGCGCTGGCCGGGCTTCTCACCTCGGCGCGCCACGTGACGGCCACGCGGTACGCGGGCGTGGCGGCGGTCGCCCTCGCGCTCCTGCCGATCGTGCCGGCGCCGCTGAAGGCGGTGGAGCGGGCACGGCCCCCGGAGTTCATCGCCGACGGGACGTGGCGCAACTACCTGGGCGAGGGCGAGACCCTCGTACCGATACCGCTGCCGGATCCGGCGGGCGCGGAGGCGCTGCACTGGCAGACCACCGCGGACCTTGGCTTCCGCCTGCCAGGCGGCTACTTCAACGGACCGTGGGGCCCGGACCGCGTCGGCATCTACGGCGCGCCACCCCGCAACACCTCGAACCTCCTGCGGGACGTCCGCTCGGCGGGCCGCGCCCCGCAGATCACGGAAGCGTGGCGCAGGGCGGCGCGCGAGGACCTGGCGTACTGGAACGCGGGCGTCCTGGTCCTGGCCCCCCAACCGCACGACGCCGCGCTGCGGGAGACGGTGGAGGAACTCCTTGACCGCCCCGGAAAGTGGGTAGACGGGGTGTGGATCTGGGATCTGCACAAGGGGAGCTAGGGGGCGACCGCCCGGACTACGCTGCCTGAACGCGCGGAACATCCGACGTCCGATATGCCGTCAACGCATGAGCCCGACTTCACGTGCGAGTCTGACTTGAGGAGCACCCTTGGCCTGTGACCTGTGGCTGGTCCCGCTCGTCGACGTGCTGTGCCACAGCCCCGACAACCCCTTCGCGGAGGAGATCGCGGCGTACGACAAGGCGCTGCACGCGGCGGGTCTGCCCCCCGTCCCCGTCTTCGCCTACATGCCGGGCCTCTCCGGGGACGTGGCCCCGATCGCGGGCTTCGACTACGACGCGCTGCATTTCCTGCGCCGGGCGTATCTGCTCCAGGTCTGCGGCCTCGAGGTCACGCCTGTGGACGAACTGGGCGGGGACTATGAGCAGTTGCTGGAGATGTTCGACACGACGGCTCAGCAGTCGCATCTGGTCTGGCACTACGACCATGCGGGGGCGTACGTCCCTGTCGACTTCCCCGCGCCTCTCTCGAACGACGAGCTCCTCTCGGGCGGTGGGCCACTGGGCTCGTCCCAGGCGCTGCTGCGGGAACTGGAGTTCGTGGCCCCGTCCATCGGCATCGACGCGTCCAACCCCCCGCGCCCGCCGACCCCGCCCGAGGCCCCGACCTCCCTGGAGGAACCGGCGGCCCCGGCCCCGCCGGACGACAGCCCCTTCGCGAGGGAACGCCACGTATGGCTGGGCCTGCACGCGGCCACGACCCGGAGCCTGGCGCAGGGCTCAATGATCATCTACAGCTGACTGGGCGGCGGTCTTTTTTCAGCCCGTCCGGCGTTTGAGGACGAACTCGGCGAAGCCGGTGATTTACCGAGCCACGTACGGGGTCCGGGGCTGGGCCCCGGTTTCGGGAAGGGGTGGGATCGGGGGAAGCCCCGCAGGGCCCGCCCTGACCCGCACCCGCCCCACGCCCACGCTCCTCCGGGCCCCTCACCGCGGCTCCGGCGGCCGCTGCCGAGGCATGTTCGGCCGAGCCCCCGGCGGGAGGGCGGCGGCCCGAGCAGGAACAGTCCCGGCCTCCCCCCGGGAGGCCGGGACCACGGCCTGCATGGCCAACGGCGCAGGACCGGACCGGAACTCCACCATCCAGTCCGCGGTCTCGGCCCGCACAAGCTCCGTCACATCCTCCGAGAAACGCCGCAGCACCCCGAGACACCGCTCGGCAGCCTCACTGGCAGTCCCCTCGGTGGGCCCGAGGACCTCCCGCACACTCTCCGACGCCCAGTCGAACTGCAGCGCCTGAAGCCGCCGCTGCACGGCCTGCGCGGTGGCCACGTCCCGCATCCACCCGGACGTGAGCCCGAAGAACCGGTCGCACGCCACGCACGCCGCCCCCGCGAGCAGCGAGACGAACCCCCAGTTCGCCACACCCCCCACCGCCCCCGCCAGATCAAGCAGCGGCAGCACCCCCGCCCCCACGGCCCCCGCCGCCGCCCCCACCCGCGCGAGCCGCGCCCCGCGCCGCTTCCACGCCCGGTCGGCCAGGTACCACTCCGCGGTGTTGAGCGCCCCTCGCTCCACCCACCGGTACAGCTCGTCGAGCCGCAGGGCGGGCTCACCCCAGTCGCCGAGGGGAAAGGCCCGCCCCGTCAGATCCCCGAGCCGAGAGCCGCCCCCACCACCAGGAACGTCCTGGTGCGCACCCGCCCCGGCACCCTGCCCCTCGTGGGGCACCCCCTCGGGCTGCATCTCCGGCTGGCTCACCCGGCACTCCCTCTACCTCTACGAGATCCCTGACCGTCACCTGCGGCGATTCCATGCGGTGTGCACGCCGCACTGTGACAGTTGGTACTGATGGCGCTTCTGGTGCTGACGCGACTGATGTCATCCACGCATGCGCGTGCGCATGAGCAGCCCCAGTCCTACCGCCCAATGGGTGGCCGTGAGCCCGATTTCACGGTATTTCCGCCCGGAAGAGGCGCTTGATCAGGTATAGGAGGACGGCTGGTCTCACTCGAAAGAGTGCCGGGGCGAGGGCACCCTCGACCACGTAGGCTCATTCCAGGTGGAAAAAGCACCGCCCAGACCTACCAAAACAGGAGCTGATCGTGATCCCCGGTGGTGGCCAGCCCAACATGCAGCAGCTGCTCCAGCAGGCCCAGAAGATGCAGCAGGACCTCGCGACCGCGCAGGAGGAGCTCGCGCGCACGGAGGTCGAAGGCCAGGCGGGCGGCGGCCTCGTCAGGGCGACGGTCACTGGCTCCGGTGAGCTGCGCGGCCTGGTGATCGACCCCAAGGCGGTCGACCCGGAGGACACCGAGACCCTGGCGGACCTGGTCGTCGCGGCGGTCCAGGCGGCGAACGAGAACGCGCAGACGCTCCAGCAGCAGAAGCTGGGCCCGCTCGCGCAGGGCCTGGGTGGCGGAGGCATCCCGGGCCTTCCCTTCTAAGAGGGCCACGGGCCAACTACCGTACGTACCAGAGCGCGATACTCGACAGAACGTGAGACGCGGCAAATCCTGAGGCTCGGTAAAACGCAAGCCTCGGTAAAAAATGAGCCTCAGTAAAACGTGAGGCTCGGTAAAGCAGGAAAGGGAAAGGCACTCCGTGTACGAAGGCGTGGTTCAGGACCTCATCGACGAGTTGGGCAGGCTGCCCGGCGTCGGTCCCAAGAGCGCGCAGCGGATCGCCTTCCACATCCTCCAGACGGAGCCGACTGACGTACGCCGCCTCGCGCACGCCCTCCTTGAGGTGAAGGACAAGGTCCGCTTCTGCGCGACCTGCGGGAACGTCGCGCAGGAAGAGCTCTGCAACATCTGCCGCGACCCGCGCCGCGACCTCAGCGTCATCTGCGTGGTCGAGGAGCCGAAGGACGTCGTGGCGATCGAGCGTACGCGCGAGTTCCGGGGGAAGTACCACGTACTGGGCGGAGCGATCAGCCCGATCGAAGGGGTCGGCCCGGACGACCTGCGCATACGAGAACTCCTCGCGCGCCTGGCGGACGGCACGGTCACGGAGCTGATCCTGGCCACGGACCCGAACCTGGAGGGCGAGGCGACAGCGACGTACCTCGCTCGGATGATCAAGCCCATGGGCCTGAAGGTCACCCGCCTGGCCAGCGGGCTCCCTGTCGGGGGAGATCTGGAATACGCGGACGAGGTCACCCTGGGCCGCGCCTTCGAGGGGAGACGACTCCTAGATGTCTAAGAAGCAGCCTGAGAAGCCCAAGCCCACAGGGCCGGAAGAAATCTCGACCCAGGTCCAGACCCAAGCCACCGCCCCGGCCACCGCCCCGGCCACCGCCCCGGCCACGGCCCCGGAGCCGACCGTCCTGCTGCACGCGTCAGCCCAGGACCCGGACTCCTTCGCGGTGCAGATCTCGGACCAGATCGAGAGCTTCATCGTGGCGGTGACGGAGGTCGCGAAGGGCGACGAGCCGGACTCGGCCGTGCCCTTCCTCCTCCTGGAGGTCTCCCAGCTCCTCCTCGCCGGCGGCCGCCTGGGCGCGCACGAGGACATCCTCCCCGAGGAGCGGTACGAACCGGACCTCGGCCCGGAGGGCGACGTGGACGACCTGCGCGAACGCCTGGCCGCCATGCTGGAGCCGGTCGACGTCTACTCCGAGGTCTTCGATCCGTACGAGCCGCGCAAGGCCCCGGTGGCGGCCCGCATCTCGGACGACCTCGCGGACGTGGTCGCGGACCTCTCCCACGGTCTGGCCCACTACCGCGCGGGCCGCACGACCGAGGCCCTGTGGTGGTGGCAGTTCTCGTACTTCTCCAACTGGGGCTCCACGGCCTCGGCCGCCCTCCGGGCCCTGCAGTCCCTGGTGGCCCACGTCCGCCTCAATCAGCCTCTCGAAGACCTCGACGGCCTGGACACGGACGAGGACCTGGCAGAGGAGTCCCTGGCGGAAGCGGCGGGCAAGGTCATGGCCGAGGAGATCGCCGGGCCCCTGGGCCTTCGCACGGTCAAGTAGCCGACAACTCCGGTCCGGGCCCAACCGCCCGGACCGGTCTTGTCCCGCCGCCCGAACGCAAGCGCCGTCGCCTACGGACCGGCCAGTCCGCCCAGCGCCCCCAGCAGCTGCCCCGCCTCCACATACGGAGCCGTAGGCGTCGGTTCCGAGTACCAGCCCAGCGGCCACGTGTTGCCGGCCAGCGCCGGGATGCCGATGTACGTCATCGTGCGCGGCGTTCCGAAGCGTTGTACGCCGAGCGGCCAGCGGTGGTCCTTGGCCGTCCCCGGCGCCACCAGGAAGTACATCCACCGGCCGCCCGATGCTTCGCAGACGACGGGCCCGGCGTCACCCTCCGTCTGCGCGATCAGCTGCGCGGCTACCTCTTCCCCGCGTACGCCCTGGATGCGGATGGCGTCGAAGTGGACGCCGGATACGCGGAGTTGATGGCCCGCCAGGGGGACCCACTCGGGCCAGTGAATTGCGTGCGTCATGGTCACAGGGTGCGGAGGGCGGGGCTACGCTCGGTAGTGACTGAGGGGGTACACGCGTAGGTGTATCCGGTGGAGGGGGCCGCTGTGTCCGTTCAGTACAACCCGACTTGGCGCTACAGCGGCAACCAGATGAAGCGGTGGCGTACGAAGGCGAACGTCACGCGCGAGGAGCTGGGCGCCGCTGCCAATTATGCTCCGGACACGATCAAGGCGATGGAGCAGGGCGTACGGATGCCTACGGCGCGCGCGCTGGATGCGGCGGATGAGTTGTGCCATGCCGAAGGTCTCCTGAGCGCCGCCAAGGATTACGTGAAGGCGGAGAGATTTCCCGCCCGGTCGCAGGACTTCATGCTGGTCGAACGCGGAGCTATCAGCTTGTGGTCGTACGAGACCCTGCTGATCCCTGGCTTGTTGCAGACGGAGACGTATGCAAGGGCTCTGATCGGAGACTTCACACCGCCGCTGGACGAGGAGACCGTTGAGCAGCGGGTCGCGGCGAGGCTGGGGCGACAGGACCTGCTGACCCGTAGGCCGCCGGTGGCGTGCAGTTACGTACTACATGAGGCGGCCCTGCGGGACTCACATGTCGACAACGGGCAGTTGTTGCACCTGCTGAAGATGGGGCGACAGGGCAATGTCTCTATCCAGGTGCTGACCTTCGGCCGGGCCATCCCGGCTGCTCTCGGCGGGCCGATGGTCCTGCTGGAGACCAGCGACTATGAACGCCTCGCACTATCGGAGGGCCAGTCGGTGACTCAACTGACCGACGACCCCAAGGTCGTCAACTCGCACACTGAGCGGCTTAGCATGATCCGCGCAGTGGCGCTCAGCCCAGCTGAGTCGGCCGAGTTCATCGAGCGGATGGTGGTGGATCTGTGAGCGCCCAGTTGAAGTGGTTCAAATCCAGCTACAGCGACGCTGAAGGCAGTAACTGCGTCGAAGTCGCCCTCGACTGGCGCAAGCCCACGTACAGCGAAGGCGACGACGAAGCCTGCGTAGAGATAGCACCCCGCACCCCCACCACCATCCACATCCGCGACTCAAAGCTCCCCACGGACACCGGCCCCCACCTGACGCTCCCCGCCCCGGCCTGGTCCGCGTTCCTCGCGACGTACGCGCGACGCCGACGCTGAGCCTGTGCTCCGATCGGCGATTGGCAGAAAAGTCCCGCCCAGCAAGCCCTCCACCTGGGCCTAGCCCGGGATTTTCCTGCGAAGGGCTGGACCGCATGGGACGGCGCGTCTTCGCAGGTCGGCCCGGAGCTCAAGCCCCGGGCTCCGGGCCCCGAGCTTCGAGCTCTTCCCTGGGTTGGTTTGGCTGGGAAGAAAAACCCAACCAACCATCCGGCAGTGGCAGTTGACGCCCCGTCACTCTCAAGGGTGACGTTCCGTGATCAGCTTGCGCCGCAGCGTGCAGCCGCTCTACGTTCGCGGCAATAGAACGGCCCCGGCCGGTGCGCCAACACCGAATCCGAGGCCTAGTCCTACGATCGATCCGAGGTCGACCGTGGCTTACGCCAAGCCTAATCCCGCCCTGCCGTTCCCGTCGCACCCCATGGCCAAATCGGGCTACGGCAAGCGCCTCGCGGATGACGAAGAACCGTACGCCGAAGCCGTTTTCGAGCACCTGTGCCCGCAGGACGCTCATGTCGCCGTCTACGTCGACCACCTCGAAGCCGGCGCCGCGATGGGCTACAAGGACCTCGCCGCCGCCCATCCCCAGTACGGCCAGCAAGCCATCCGTACCTCCCTGCGGCGGCTGACCGAGGCAGGACACCTTCGCTGGATCAAGGAGCACCTCACCGTCGAGGACAACTCGATGCGCTGGGTGACCCGGACGTACTGGTCGCGTATCCCCAGGCCGGAGGAGTGGTGGGCCGAGTTCGCCCGCGCCCGGCACGGGCGGGACGTCACGCACGACCTGCAGCCGGGCCTCGCCCGCACCGACGAGCCGACCCCGGAGCCGGAGCCGGAGCCGGAGTCGGAGGAGGCGCAGGCCTCCGAAAACACCACCCCCGCCTACCGCGCCCTCGCGAGCCTCCGCACCGCCGACCCCCGCATGGCCCTGTCCGAGGGCGAATGCAAGCAGCTTCAGCCCCGCGCAGCGGAGTGGCTGGCCCGCGGCGCGACCCCGCAGGACATCACCCTCGCCCTCACCGCGGGGCTGCCGCCCACCGTCACGAACCCGGGCGGCCTCGCCCGCACCCGACTGGAGAGCAAGATGCCCCCCGCGCCGACGCCCGACCCCACCGAGGCTCCGCTCCGTGCCCGTGTCACTCGCGTCGTGATGATCTGCGGTGGCTGCGAGGAGGAGGAGACGACGACGAAGCTCACCGACGGGCTGTGTGATGACTGCCGGGGACAGATGAAGGTGGACGCCGAGGACGCCGCGTACATCGGCAACCTGGCGGCTCGCCTCTTCCGGGAGAAGCGCGAGCGCAGGACTGGCGGGCCCGTGGCCGACACCTTCCGTTCCTTCCCCATGCAGGCCCAGGTGGACCAGGACATGCACCGCCATGGGGCCGGGATCGCCGCCCGGTTCCTGGGGAAGCAGGCAGAGCAGTGGGAGTCGTGACGCGTACAGCGGCCTCGCTGTACGGTGGAAGCATGTCGAGACACGTGACCATCCGTCTGGACGAGGAGTTCCACGAGCGGCTGAAGGCCCGCGCGGCAGCGCAGGGGACCACGGTCACCGCGCTGATCGCCGAGGTGACCAAACGGGAGCTGGACGAGGACCGCGAGCAGTTCCTCGCAGGGGTCGACGAGTTCGCCGAGAACTGGGACTACTTCCAGGAGCGCTTCGGGAAGTCCGCGGGGCCAGGGAAGTCCGCGGGGCCAGGAAAGCCCGCCGGGCCAGGGAAGCTCGCCGGGCCAGGAAACTCCGCGGGGGCCACCGGCCAGTGAAAATCACCATGGAGTGGGCCTGGTCCGCTCTCACGCATCACCTGCCCTCGGACCCCGCCGTCTGGGATCCGTCGGGGCTGGTCGCGGCCGTCGCCAGACACCAGAACGACCTGGTGCTCGTGCCGGAACAGCCAGAACCGGACATCGCCTGGCGAGCCGCCGCTTTCCTGCACACCCTCGCGGTCTGTCCGCCGCTGGACTCGCCGATGAACGAGTTCTACGCGGCGGCGGCGACGCGTTCCTACCTTCGGGTGGCGGGGGCGAAGTCCCTGCCGTCCCCCGCTCTCCTCGGCGATCTGGTCGAAGCGGCCAAGGCAGGGCGTGCCGACGTCTTCGCCGTGGCGGAGCAGTTGCGGGCAGCCCTGTGACCCGCCGCCCGATCCCTCGGCCGAGCCGCCGCCCGAGCCCTGGGCTGATCCCCCGCCCGAGCCCCCGCCCGAGCCCCCGGCCTGGACGGGCTCGGGCCTGTGACCCGCCCCACTTTGCGAGTGCTCCACTCCCCAGCGGGCATGTGCCAAGCCGAGCGGTCGAAACGTACGCCCCGAGCAGCGGGAGCGTATGCCGAGGGAAGATCACGTTGTGGGCGGGACATCTCACCATGCGATATCCGTGCGGCGAATTTCGGCCGCTCGTTAAACTGAGCCGACCGCAGCAGTGCGGTGAAGACGGACTGAGCGAGGAGCGCACGTGAGCCTTGTCGTGCAGAAGTACGGAGGCTCCTCCGTAGCCGATGCCGAGGGCATCAAGCGGGTCGCCAAGAGGATTGTCGACGCCAAGAAGAACGGCCATCAGGTCGTTGTCGTGGTGTCCGCCATGGGTGACACGACGGATGAGTTGATCGATCTTGCCGGGCAGGTGTCCCCGATCCCTGCCGGGCGTGAATTCGACATGCTGCTGACCGCCGGGGAGCGGATCTCCATGGCCCTTCTTGCCATGGCGATCAAAAACCTGGGTCACGCGGCCCAGTCGTTCACGGGCAGCCAGGCCGGTGTCATCACCGACTCCGTCCACAACAAAGCGCGGATCATCGATGTCACGCCGGGCCGCATCCGGGCCTCGATCGACGAGGGCAACATCGCCATCGTCGCCGGGTTCCAGGGTGTCAGCCAGGAGGGCAAGAACATCACCACGCTCGGTCGTGGTGGGTCCGACACGACCGCTGTCGCTCTCGCGGCCGCGCTCGACGCCGAGGTCTGCGAGATCTACACGGACGTCGACGGTGTCTTCACCGCCGATCCGCGTGTGGTGAAGAAGGCCCAGAAGATCGACTGGATCTCGTTCGAGGACATGCTGGAGCTCGCGAGCTCCGGGTCCAAGGTGCTGCTCCACCGCTGCGTGGAGTACGCCCGCCGTTACAACATCCCGATTCACGTGCGCTCGTCCTTCAGCGGACTTCAGGGCACGTGGGTCAGCAACGAACCGCAAGGGGACCGCAAGGTGGAGCAGGCCATCATCTCCGGTGTCGCGCACGACACCTCGGAGGCCAAGATCACGGTCGTCGGCGTGCCGGACAAGCCGGGAGAGGCCGCCTCGATCTTCCGCGCCATCGCGGACTCCGGGGTCAACATCGACATGATCGTCCAGAACGTCTCGGCCGCTTCGACCGGACTGACGGACATCTCGTTCACGCTGCCCAAGGCGGAGGGTCGCAAGGCCATCGACGCCCTGGAGAAGACCCGCGCGAACATCGGGTTCGACTCGCTCCGCTACGACGACCAGATCGCCAAGATCTCCCTGGTCGGCGCGGGCATGAAGACGAACCCCGGCGTCACCGCCGCCTTCTTCGAGGCGCTCAGCGACGCCGGCGTGAACATCGAGCTGATCTCGACCTCCGAGATCCGTATCTCGGTCGTGACCCGCGCCGATGACGCGAACGAGTCCGTGCGCGCCGTGCACACCGCCTTCGGCCTCGACTCCGACACGGACGAGGCCGTGGTCTATGGAGGCACCGGACGATGACCGGAAAGCCGACGCTCGCGGTCGTCGGAGCGACCGGGGCCGTCGGCGCGGTCATGCTCCAGATCCTGTCGCAGCACGCCGACATCTGGGGCGAGATCCGACTCGTGGCCTCACCGCGCTCGGCCGGCAAGAAGCTGGCCGTGCGCGGTGAGGAGATCGAGGTCCTCGCACTGAGCGAGGAAGTCTTCGACGGTGTCGACGTGGCGATGTTCGACGTCCCCGACGAGGTCAGCGCGCAGTGGGCTCCCGTCGCCGCGTCCAAGGGCGTCGTGGTGGTCGACAACTCCGCCGCTTTCCGGATGGACCCGGACGTGCCGCTGGTCGTCCCGGAGGTCAATCCGCACGCCGCGCGCGTACGCCCGCGCGGCATCGTCGCCAACCCCAATTGCACGACCTTGTCGATGATCGTGGCCATCGGCGCGCTGCACGCCGAGTTCGGTCTTCGCGAGCTGATCGTCTCCTCGTACCAGGCCGTGAGCGGTGCCGGGCGGGACGGCGTGGAGACCTTGCGCCGCCAGATGAAGCTGGTGGCCGGCTCGGAGCTCGGCACGAGCCCCGGTGACGTACGACGTGCTGTCGGCGACGACACCGGGCCCTTCCCCGAGCCCGTGGCGCTGAACGTGGTGCCGTGGGCCGGGACGCTGCGGGACGACGGCTGGTCCTCCGAGGAGATGAAGGTGCGGGACGAGTCCCGCAAGATCCTCGGCCTGCCCGACCTGAAGGTCGCGGCGACCTGCGTACGCGTGCCGGTCGTCACCACGCACTCCCTGACCGTGCACGCCCGCTTCGAGGACGAGGTCACGGTGGACCGCGCGCGCGAGATCCTGGCCACCGCTCCCGGAGTCGTGCTCTTCGACGATCCGGCCGCCGGGGAGTTCCCGACGCCCGCCGACGTGGTGGGGACCGACCCCACGTGGGTGGGTCGCGTGCGGCGCGCGCTCGACGATCCGACGGCCCTGGAACTCTTCGTGTGCGGGGACAATCTGCGCAAGGGAGCCGCGCTGAACACGGCCCAGATCGCGGAGCTCGTGGCGGCGGAGTTCACCGGGCGTCAGCCCTGACCGTCCCCGGCGCGGAAGCCTCTGTGGGATCTGTGTAAGTTCTGTGTCCAACTTGGTGGCCGGGATCGCTTGATCTGGACCATTGCCGTGTTCGAAGATTCGCCCTACGCGTTCGAAGATATTCGTCCCCGTCCTCTGCAACCAGCGGTAGGGCGGGGCACGTCTTTGCGAACGCCCTCCCGGGGGCGTGACCTGAGCGCTGCGAAAATTGGGCATAGGGGAAGAGCTGGTACGCATGGGGGCAATTGATGCATCGTCACCGACGGCGACGATGCCTGCCGCAAACGCGCCGCGCGATGCGTACAACCCTCCAGGGGGTAAGCGTGTCCAACAGGCGTGGCAGAGGTACTCGATTTCACAGCGGTTCAGGCGAGGGGCGCGACCCTGCGTCCACCTCGCCGTCCCCGTGCGCCCGCCGGCATGCCGGTGATCGCCCCCATGCCCACCACGAGACCGGCCCGCATCCCGACGCAGCGCGAGGGCGCTGAGGAGGCAATGAGCGCGGGCACCACAGTCGACCACCTGACCGAGACCTACCGCGCCCACTACAGGTCGCTCCTCGGCCTGGCCGCGCTGCTTCTCGATGACACGGCCTCCTGCGAGGACGTCGTGCAGGAGGCGTTCATCCGGGTGCACTCGGCGCGCAAACGCGTGCGGGACCCGGAGAAGACGCTCGCCTATCTGCGGCAGACCGTCGTGAACCTCTCCAGGTCCGCGCTGCGTCGCCGCATCCTCGGGCTGAAGCTGCTCTCCAAGCCGATGCCCGACATGGCGAGCGCCGAGGAGGGTGCGTACGACCTCCTGGAGCGGGACGAGCTGATCAAGGCGATGCGCGGCCTCCAGCGCCGTCAGCGCGAGGTTCTGGTCCTGCGGTATTTCGCGGACATGACCGAGGCGCAGGTCGCCGAGACCCTGGGCATATCGCTGGGGTCGGTGAAGGCGTACGGCTCGCGCGGGATCGCGGCTCTGCGGGTCGCCATGGAGGCACCGGCATGAGCAAGCATGAGTACGGGCGCGAGCAGGACGAGAGCGCCGAGTTTGAGCAGCGTGCTGGGGACGGAACTGTGAAACACGGCCAGGGCGACGAGCCCACCGCGTCCGAGGGCGGGTCCGGGTCCGAAGCAGGGGCCGAAGCCGGGTCCGGGTCCGGGGGCGAAGGCGGGACCGTGGGCGAAGGTGGGACCGGGCCTGAAGGCGGGGCCGGGCCCGAAGCTGGAGCCGAGGGTGAGTCCGGTGCTGAGGCTGGTCCTGAAGCCGGTGCTGAGGCTGGTGTCGGTGCCGGTGTCGTGAGCGGCTTGAAGGGTGACTCCACGGTGGAGTCCCTGTTCGGCGGTGACGAAGGCTCCGACGAGCTGGCGCTGCGCAGGCTGATGCGCTCGGCGGTCCAGGAGATCGAGCCGGGAGACCGCGCCCTGGAGCGTCTGCGGCATGCGGTGCCGGCGCGTCGGCAGCGCAAGCGGCAGGCCGTGGTCGGCATGGCGGCCGCCGCGCTCTTCATCGGCACCGCCATCCCCGCGCTCGTGCACGTCACGAACTCCGGCGGCGGCTCGGACGACCGGCCGTCGATCGCGGGCAACAGCGAGCAGACGCAAGGCGGTTCGAGTCAGGGCGGCAAGGGTCCTGACGGCGGGGAGAAGGGCAAGGGCAGCGACTCCGGCCCCTCCAAGTCCAAGGACAAGAAAGACAAAAAGGGCAAGAAGGACGGCAAGGGGAAGGGTGAGGCCAGCGGTGGCGCGACCGGTGGTCCCGACCCGGCGGGCACAGAAACCGCCGGCACGCCCGCCTGCGCGGTGGGCCAGCTCGGCAACGCCGCCGGTAGCGCGGGCCCGCCGGAGGCCGACGGCAAGGTGTACGGCACCTTCCGCATCGCCAACGTCTCCGGCAGCAGCTGCACGGTCAGCGCCCCGGGCAGCGTGAGCACGGCGACGACGGGGGCGGCCGATCCCGCGAAGATCGTCGTCACCGACCACGTGGCGGGCGACCCGGCGACGGCCCTCCCGGACCCGTCGCAGGCGGTCAGCTCCCTGGTCCTTCAGCCGGGCGCCGCGTACGAGGTGAAGTTCGCCTGGGTGCCTTCGGAGGCATGCCCGACGGACAGCGGCGAGCCTTCGCCCGACCCGACCCCCACCGAGGACAGCGGCGGCGGCACGGACGGCGGCGCACCGGGTGGCGTGGAGCCCCAGATGGTGCGCGAGGACGGCGGCGTACTGGACGGCGGCGTGACGGTGTCCCTGACGGCGCCCCAGGGGTCGCCCTCGGCCGGCGCTTCGATCACCAACGCGTGCGCGGGGACGGTGTACCGAACGGGGATGTTGTCAGCGTCGTAGGCGAGACCGCGGACGGACGACGGCCGGGCCGGACCCTGTGAGGGGTCTGGCCCGGCCGTCGCCGCGTCGTCGGATCGGGAGTCGGCCGGATCGGGAGTCAGTCGGATCGGGAGTCGGCCGGATCGGGAGGAAGTCAGCCCGCGCGGACCCCGGCCGCTCCGTCAGCTGCTCCATCGGCCGCTGTGTCGGCCGCTGTGTCGGTCGCCGCGCCAGGCGCCCCGTCGTCCGCCCCGGCACCCGACGCGTCAGCCCCGGCGGGTTCCTCCGGCAGAAGCCCCAGCTCGGCGTCGCGTGCGAACTCCCGCTCCCGCCGGAACAACCGGAACCACATGAAGACGACGAACCCCGCGAACACGAACCACTCCCCGGTGTAACCGAGGTTCTGGAAGGCCTTGAGGTCGAGCCCGGAGTTCTCCGGCGCGGCCGCGGGCACCGCCTTCATCCCGGAGTCACCCTTCTCCAGAGTGACCCAGGCGTCGTACACATCGCCCTGGACCAAGTTGACCAGCGAGGCCGCGCTGATGGCGCCCAGCTGGCCGTCCGGCAGCCCTCCGGCGGCGCTGACCCCGTTCGAGCCGGGGCTTTCGGAGGCCTGCAGCGCGCCGGTCACGGTGACCTCACCGGAAGGCGCGGCGGGAGCTTTCGCCGCACTCGCCTTGCCGGGGAGCCAGCCGCGTACGACGGGCAGGTCCTTGCCGTCGTCGGTACGCAGCAGTGTCAGGACGTAGTACCCCGACTTGTCGTCCAACTCCCGGCCCGGCACCAGCAGTTGCCTGCCGTACTGCCCCGTGGCCGTCACCCGCTCCCCGGACGTCTCCTGGTCCACGGGGAGCATCGAGTCCAGCGGCCGGGGCTTCTGCTCCGACCGGGTCGGCGACACCTGCCGGTCCGCCTGCTGCTGCGCGGCGTCATGCGCCTCTACGCGGTCCTCGAACCGCCCCAGCTGCCATGACCCCATGAAGACGCAGACGGGGATGGCCAGCAGTACGAAGACGTTGATCCCCCACCAGCGGGGCGTCAGCAGGAACCGGTACACACCCCCACGGTACGGGGCAGCCCGCGGGGAAGAGCCCGCGGGGTTGACGAAGCCACCGCCCCAAGCCGCGACCCGGCCGAGCCCCCCGGCTAGCGAAGGTGTCGCTCGGCGAAGTCCAGTTCCAACCGCACCTGCTTGATCCGTTCGTCCACGACGAGTGAGCCGTGCCCCGCGTCGTACCGGTACACCTCGTGCACCGCGTCCCGGGCCTTGAGCCGGTCCACGTAGTTCTCCACCTGGCGGATCGGGCAGCGCGGGTCGTTCACGCCCGCGGAGATGTAGACCGGGGCCTTCACCGCGTCCACGTACGTCAGCGGGGAAGAGGCCTCGAAGCGCTCGGGGACCTCCTCGGGCGCACCGCCGAGGAGCGTGCGGTCCATGGCCTTCAGGGCCTCCATCTCGTCGTGGTACGCCGTCACGTAGTCAGCGACCGGGACCGCGGCCAGGCCCACCGCCCAGGAGTCGGGCTGGGTGCCGACACCGAGCAGCGTGAGATACCCGCCCCAGGAGCCGCCGGCCAGGACGATGCGGTCCGGGTCCGCGAGGCCCGACGTCACGGCCCATTCCCGCACCGCGGCGATGTCCTCCAGCTCGATCAGGCCGACCCGGTGCTTGAGGGCGTCCGTCCACTCCCGGCCGTACCCCGTCGAGCCGCGGTAGTTCACGCGCACCACCGCGTACCCGTGGTCCACCCAGGCCGCCGGGCCCGCGGCGAACGCGTCGCTGTCGTGCCACGTGGGGCCGCCGTGGATCTCGAAGACCGTGGGAAGGGGGCCGGTCGCGTCGGCGGGCTTCTGCACGAGGGCGTGGACACGGCCGCCGGGGCCCTCCACCCAGACGTCCTCCACCGGCACCGAGGCCGGGGCCTTCATGCCCGGGGGGTCCAGCACGACGCCACCCGACGTCGAGCGCACCACCGGCGGCTCGGCCGCCGACGACCACAGGTACTCCACGCTGCCGTCCGGGCGCGCCGTCGCCCCCGACACCGAGCCCGCGGGCGTCTCGACCCTGACGAGATCACCCGAGGCGAGTCCGTACCGGAACAGCTCGCTGCGGGCCTCGAAGCTGTGCGCGATGAGCAGGGCCGAGCCGTCCGGATACCACTCGGCGCTCACGTCGCCCGGCAGGTCGAGCGCCAGGTCCGTCTCCTCGCCCGACGCGACGTCCCACACCATCGGCTCCCAGCGGCCGCGCCGCTGGTGCCCGACGAGGAGCCGCGTGTCTCCGTCGACCGGAGCGAAGCCGAGGACTTCCAGGCCCAGCTCGACCGTGCCGCCCTCGGTGTCGTCGAGCTCGGCGACGGTGGAGCCGTCCGGCCTGATCACCCGGAGGGCGGAGTGCATCGCGTCGCCGTGCTCCGTGTGCTCAACGGCGATCAGGGAGCCGTCGTGGGAGAGGTCGCCGACGCCCGCGGACTCGCGGTGGCGGTAGATCTCGACGGGGTCCGCGCCCGGGGAGAGTACGACATGGATCGTCGACCCCTCCTCGTCCGTCGAGCGGCCCACGACGGACATCCGCCCGTCCCGGGCGAGGGCGAGGCCCGCGGGATACGACGCGTCGAGCCCCGGCACCGCGGGCTCGTCGGCGCCGCCGCCCGTGAACGGCTGGCGCATCCACACGCCGAACTCGTCGCCGTCCGTGTCGTTGAACCACCAGATCCACTCGCCGTCCGGCGTGAGCACTCCGTCCGTCGTGCCGTTCGGCCGGTCCGTCACCTGGCGCTGCTCGCCGGTCGCGCGGTCCCACGCGTACAGCTCGTACGTCCCTGTCGCGTTCGACACGAACAGAGAACGGTCAGGGGCGTCCTCCGCCCAGTCCGGCAGGGACACCCGCGGCGCACGGAACCGCTTCTCCCAGTCCGGCATCTCCGCCCCCGCGTCCCCGCCCGCAGTCGCACCCGACGTCTTCCCCGCACCCGCACCCAAGTCGCTCATGGACCCCATAGTGCACGTACGCGCCGACAATCCGCTGGCGAGGGTCCCCAGCCTGTGGATAACTTTCTGAGCATGTACTCACCGACCCCCTCCGACTGGCGCGAGGCCAACCGAAAACGCTGGGACGAGCGCGTCCCCCTCCATCTCGCCAGCGACTACTACGACCTCGAAGCCTTCCGCTCCGGCAAGGACCCGCTGCGCGCCTTCGAGCTCGCCGAGGTCGGTGACGTCACCGGGCGCTCCCTGCTCCACCTCCAGTGCCACCTCGGCCTCGACACCCTCTCCTGGGCGCGGCACGGCGCCTCCCGCGTGGTCGGCCTGGACTTCTCCGAGCCCGCCGTGGACGCGGCCCGCGACCTCGCCGCCGAACTGGGCCTCAGCGCCGACCAGGCGTCCTTCGTCACCGCCGACGTGTACGACGCGGCGGACGCGGTGCCGGACTCCTCGTACGACATCGTCTACACCGGGGTGGGCGCCCTGTGCTGGCTCCCCGACATCCAGCGGTGGGCCGAGACCGCGGCCGCGCTCGTCACGCCCGGTGGCTTCCTCTACCTCTCGGAATTCCATCCGCTCGCGGACATCCTGGACGACGCCACGGGCTCACGGATCGAGTACGACTACTTCGCCCGCGACGCCTGGATCGAGGAGACACCCGGCGGTTACGCGGACACGACCACCCCCACGGTCCACAACCGCACCGTGGAGTGGCAGCATCCGGTGGGCGAGGTCGTCTCGGCGCTGGCGGCGGCAGGCCTGCGGATCGAATTCCTCCACGAGCACGACACCACGCTCTTCGAGCGCTTCGGGGCCCTTGAACGCCGCGACGGCGTCTACCAGTTCCCCGTGGACCGCCCTCGCATCCCCCTGATGTACTCCCTGAGGGCGAGCAAGGAGCGCGAGGCGACGGCCTGAGCCCCAGCGCCACACGCGCACTCGCATGCGGCGCATTCGCACTCGGCGACGCCGCTCAAGCCACCATCGTCAGCGGCCGCATCCATCCCTCCCACACGAGCCCGTCAGGTTTCGCCGCCTCGCGCTCTCCCCGGCGGGGCGGGGCCGCCGAACCCGGGCCACCCGGATCGAACTCCCCGAGCTTCGTCCAGCCCCACGAGCGCAGGACCTCGCGCCCCAGGTCGTCGTCCCGTTTGATGACCGCGACGACCAGATCTTTGCTGTGACGTACGAGCAGCAGCGTGCGCAGACGTTCCGAGACGCCCTGGCCCCGGTAGGCAGGGACCACCATCAGCTCCGTCAGGACGAAGACGCGGTTCGAGGCCGTGCGTTCCTCGACCTCCGGGGGCAGGACGCCGCGGAACCCTTCCCACCAGTCACCGGTCCGCGCCGCGCGGTAGCCGTAGAGACAGCCGACCAGGCCCCCCGCGTCGGCGACGACCATGTCGAAGTCGGGCCGCTGCACGGTGTTCTCGAAAAGGCGCAGGAACCCCTGCCGGTCCCGGTACTCGGCGCCGGCTTCTCCTTCGTATGCCTCGACGTATACGTCGGCGACCGCTTCCCGCTGCTGCTCCGCCTGCCACCGGGACAACCGCCGCAAGAACACCTCTGCCATTCGTTCCTCCACCCCCGTCGAGGGACCCCCTCGACGCCCCTGGACTCCGCATCGTGACACCACGAAAGGACGAGCGGAACGGGGCGTGTCGGGGCCACTTGAGTCAGAGGTGGAGCATCGACATGACCTCGGGGCTTCGGACACCCGTCGAGACTGCCGGGACATCCACACCGGGACGGATCCAGCCGGCGCGCTCCGCTGCTGCGACAGCCAGCTTCTCGGCTTCGTCCGCCTGGGAGTTCAGCTCTTCGTCCGCGCCGAGGGAGCTCGCCCCTGCTGCTGCGGATGCGGCCAGGGAGGCCTTGAGTGCGGCCTTGCCCGCGGCGAGAGACGGTTCGGAGTCGCCGTCGACGAGCTGTCCCATCTGGGAGGCCTGCGCGGCAGACGCAGCGGAGTTCCTGGCGCAGCGTGCGTCTGCGGCTGGATCAGGTGTGCTCTCGGAGAGCACGGCGAGCGCTTGCGCGGCCACACGCGCGGCGTGAGCTGCCTTCCACACGGCGTTCTCGCCGACTGCGTCGCCCTCTGGCCGCTCTCCCGCGACACCCTCGATGTAGTGGCTGATGGCTGCCGCCCGAGCGGCTGCGCTCTCAGCCCGTGCGGCGTGGCCGTGCCTGAGGACCGACGCCTCAGGCCCGTGCATCTCCCGGTCGCGTTCGCTCATCGGCCTCTCCTCATCTGCCAGAACGATGGTGCGCCGTACGCAGACCGCCTGCCCCCAGCGTGGTCCACAGTCCGTGGAAGGCGGATGTGCCGGGCAGGGTGGCACGGGTGCGGCTAAAGGAACAGCCCGAACGCGGCATCGAGCGACCAGACCTGCCAGCTCATGCCGAAGAGGGCGACGGCCGAGATCAGGGCCATCATGAGGTTCTGCCCCTGCTCGGCCCAGTCGTGGATCATCAGCACCAGGTAGATCAGGTTGAGTACGAGGCCGCCGATGAGCGCGATGGGCGTGAGGAAGCCGACGATGAGGCCGAGCCCGAGGGCCAGCTCCGCGTAGGCGACGATGTAGGCCATCAGCCGCGGTCGAGGTTTCACGGTCAGGTCGAAGCCGGACCGGACGAACTGCCAGCGGTGCTTCTCGGCGATGCCCACCGCCCAGCCGATGCCGCCTCCGGTGAACCAGGTCTTCTTGTCCTTGTGGCGCCAGCTCTCCAGCCACCACAGGCCGAGGCCGATCCGCAGCACGGCGCACCACTCGGCTCCGCTGAGCCACATTGTCTGCATCGAGTGCCCTCCCTCAACCTGAACTGACGGTTCGTCAGTTCAGCGGATCCGGCCCGATCGCGCAAGGGGTCGAGTTTCAAGCGGACGGTTGCCGTCACCGGTGCCAGCCCATAACCTCAATCTGATGGACCGTCAGATGCGTATAGGGGAAACCGGCAGGTAGTAGGGGGCATAGCAGTGGAGAACAACGAGGTCGGGGCCAAGGAGCTCCCCCGCGTCATCAGCGTGGACGACCACGTGATCGAACCCGCGCACCTCTTCGAGAAGTGGCTCCCGAGCAAGTACCGCGACCGGGGCCCGAAGCCCTTCACCGCAGGTATCGGCGAGCTCGAGTACATCGGCGGCAAGTACAAGTTCACGACGGATCCGGAAGGACAGGTCACCGACTGGTGGGAGTACGAGGGAGAGATCTTCCCGTACAAGCGCATCATCGCCGCCGTCGGCTTCTCGCGGGACGAGATGACGCTGGACGGCATCACGCGTGAGCAGATGCGCCGTGGCTGCTGGGACCCGAAGGCCCGCCTGGAGGACATGGACATCAACCATGTCGAGGCCTCCCTCTGCTTCCCGACGTTCCCGCGCTTTTGCGGGCAGACGTTCTCCGAGGCCAAGGACAAGGAGGTCGGGCTCGCCTGTGTCCGGGCGTACAACGACTGGATGGTGGAGGAGTGGTGCGGTGACAGTCGTGGACGACTGATCCCGCTCTGCCTCATTCCGCTCTGGGACGTGGACCTCGCTGTCGCTGAGATCAAGCGCAATGCGGCTCGCGGCGTGCGAGCCGTGACCTTCAGTGAAATCCCGACGCACCTCGGACTGCCGTCGATCCACTCCGGTTACTGGGACCCGTTCTTCGCGGCGTGCGAGGAGACCGGCACGGTCGTGAACATGCACATCGGGTCGTCGTCGCAGATGCCCGCGGCGTCGCCTGACGCACCCCCGGCCGTCCAGGCTTCCCTGAGTTTCAACAACGCGATGGCCTCGATGATGGACTTCCTCTTCTCCGGAGTCCTGGTGAAGTTCCCTCGTCTCAAACTCGCCTACAGCGAGGGCCAGATGGGGTGGATCCCGTACGCCCTGGAGCGCGCGGACGACGTCTGGGAGGAGCACCGGGCCTGGGGCGGGGTCAAAGATCTGATCCCGGAGCCCCCGTCTTCGTACTACTACCGGCAGATCTTCTGCTGCTTCTTCCGCGACAAGCACGGCATCGCCTCGATCGAGACGGTGGGCGTCGACAACGCCACCTTCGAGACCGACTATCCGCACGTCGACTCGACGTGGCCGCACACGAAGGCAGTGGCTGAGGATCACGTCGGCCACCTCCCTGAGGAGGTGGCGTACAAGCTGCTCCGCGGGAATGCCATTCGCATGCTGGATCTGCCATTTGACCGGGATCGGGGCCGGGACCGAGGTCGGGACCGGGGCCTGTAGGCACGCTCACTCGTGGTGGGCCGGTGGGAGCCGGCTCCACCACCGGGCAAGAGCGTTCGGACAGCGGGTGGAGACCGAGCTGCGTCAGCTCAGCGTCGGCGCCGCGTCATCGCTGCGTCAGCTCAGCGTCTCAGCGTCGACACGGGAAAAGATCAGCTCGGTCTCGCCGACGACGGGACCACGCCACCGGATCGGAGGCTCCGGCCGACGCAGGGCGCGGGGGTAGTTCTCCGGCCTGTAGTCGGTGGGCAGCCGGTACGTGCGAAAGCCATGCCGAGCCATGGTCTCCAGCAGCTCGTCGATGGAGTCGCCGAGCTGAGCCATGCGGTCCGGAGTGACCTCCACGGCGAGCTCCACATCCGGGCGGAGCCGCCCCAGGGCGGGAGCCAGCCCTCTGACGACGCCACCCTCGGCACCCTCGACGTCGATCTTGATCACACGGGCCCTGCTGAGCTCGTCCTCGTCCAGGATCTCGGGCAAGGGCCGGGCCTCCATCTCGAAGCTCGACTCGGCCGGACCGTCGTACGGGACGATCGAGTTCGCGCCCATGTTGTTCGAGCTGGCGAGCACGAAGGTCAGCTTCTTGTGGCTGTCGGAGACTGCTGCGTTGACGGCGCGGACGTTGTCGCAGTCGTTGAGCTCGACGTGTTGCAGCACGCGGTTGTGGAAGGTGGGGGACGCCTCGATGGCCACCACCCGCCCCTTGCTGCCGACGAGCCGAGAGCCCAGTACTGCGAAATAACCGACGTTGGCGCCCACATCGATGAACGTGTCCCCGGAGCCCAGACGGCTCTGCAGCCACCGTGTCATGTGCGGCTCCCACACACCGTAGAGGCTGATGAACCGCTGGATGAGGTCGCGGGAGTCGCAGGCGAACCGGGCGTCGAACCGCGCCTCGACCACGCGCCGGCGCGGATGGTCGCGCAGGTACGGGTTGAGGAATCGGGCAGCGAGCGGGCCCTTGAGCAGTGAGCCGGGTGCGTTGCGCACGTAGCCGCGGCCGAGGGTGGCCAAGAGATCCGACGCGTAGCCGGGGAGAGCGGGAGGCATAGCCGTGACCGTACGAGTGCGCCACAGCTGGGGCAAGATCCGATCAAGGCAGGCCGCTGCGGAGCGCCACTTTGAACGTAGGGGTGGGTGTGTCAGTCGTCGTCGGTGATGAAGTCCGCTATCGCGGCAGCGATGGCTTCGGGCTGCTCGTCGGGGATGAAGTGTCCAGCGTCGGGCACGACGATTCGAGTGGTGTTGTCGGCCCATGGGCTGATGGAGGCGGCCATGTCCGGAACGGAGCCGTGGCTGCTGGAGATTCCGAGGACCGGCACAGTCAGGTGCCGCAGCTTGAGCGCCTCGCGGTTCTTACGCGCTGACTCCGCGGCGTCTCGGTAGTACGCGAGGGAAGCGCGCAGGCCGCCGTCGACGGCGACGGCCGCCGCGTAGTGGTCGATCTCGGCGTCGTCGAACGTGTCGGGAGACAGGGCCTTCACCTTCAGGAACCAGCCGACGTACTCGCGTTCGCGGCCGGCAAGCAGCGTCTCGGGCAGGTCGGGCACGGTGTGGAACGCGAAATGCCAGGTTTTCCACGCTCGATCCGGGTCGGTGGGAATCGCCTCCGGGAGAGTGATACCGGGAATTCCGGCGTCGAGCAGAGCGACCCCGCGCAGGTGGCTCTCGAAGTTGAGGGCGAGGGAGAAAGCGACCCAGGCGCCGATGTCGTGGGCGGCCAGGGAGTAAGTCGACACTCCGAGAGCCTTCACGGCGGCGTGGACGTGCGCGGCGACCGCGTGGGTGTCGTAGCCGCGCTCCGAACGCTCGGAGTGACCCTGCCCCGGCAGGTCGATCGCGATGACGCGGAACCGGTGGGCGAGGCCGGGCATCACCTTTCGCCAGGCCCACCATGTTTGCGGGAATCCGGCGAGCAGGACGACGGCCGGGCCGCTCGCTCGTCCGCCTTCGACGGCGTGAAGGCGGACGCCGTCCGCGTCGACCCAGCGGTGAGTGAATCCGGCCAGATGCTGAAGGGGCAGGTCGCGGACGGGGTTGCTTTCGGAGACGTGCGGAGTGCTGGTCGCCGGGCTGGTCACGGGGTTCCTCCATCGGTGTCAGGCGCGCCTGCAGACTACAGATCTTGAACTGATCAGTACAAGATAAAATGGCGCGCAACACAGGCCGCAACACAGACCGCAACACAGATGGCAACACCGTCCGAACCATCGACGCATCGACGCAACGGCAAGGAAGTGCCGCGTGGCAGGCAAGAAGCAGTTCGACATGGACTCGGCGCTGGACGCCGCGATGATCCAGTTCTGGCGCGACGGCTACGCCGACACCTCGTTGGACGATTTGTCTCGGGCGACCGGCCTGAACCGCAGTTCCATCTACGCCTCCCTCGGCGACAAGGACACGCTCTTCCTGCGCTGCCTGGATCTCTACGCCGCACGCTATGGCGAGAAGTACGACGCCGCGCTGTCGTGCGCAGCCTCGGAACCCGTTGCCGCCTTTCGTGCGTTCTTCGACGTCACCCTCAAGCGCATCGCCGATCCCGAAGTACCTGATGGATGCCTGATCGCCCAGTCGGCCATGGCGATCCCCGTACTGAGTCCGAGGGTCGCAGCGCATGCCAAGCAAGCGCTCGGCTTGCAGTGCCTGCGCCTGCGCACCGCGCTGAAGGCCGGCCGGCTGACCGACCAGGACGCCGAAGCCTTCGCTGTACACGCGGCGGCTGTGAACCAGTCGCTCGCCGTCATGAGCAGGGCCGGGGCGAGCCCGGCGCAGCTCCTGGCTGTCGTGGGCGTGACCATGGACGCGCTGTCGCGGGCGCTGCGCGCCGGCCGGAGCCCGGACACGCCTGCGCCCCTCGATCAGTGAGGCTCAGTCAGAGCTGACGGGATAGCGCCACTGGAAGCGGTCCAGTGCTCGCGCCCTCGCCTCGACGACAGCCATGCGTGCCTCGCGCTCTGCCGTGTCGATGTGCGCGGCTTGGCCCGTCGCCTGGCCTTCCCACTTGCGGTAGAGCATGCCGACCTCGGACGAGAACCAGCCGCGTGATGCCGCGTTGAGTGCGAGGAGAAGGCCCGTGTCCTCGGACGCGGGCAGCGCCATCCAACCGCCCAGCGCCACGAGCAGGTCGCGGCGGACGAAAAGCGTTGCCGGATGGACCTGCGCGCGATAGTCGTGAGACGCCCAGTAGTCGAGTACTTCCTGACGCTCCACCGGCCCGGGCTCCGGGTCGCCGGGGAAACCGGCGGTGGTCCCGTCGGGGAGTAGATCGAGCACGCGAGACGTCGCCCAACCGATGGTGCGATCAGCTTCGAGAGCCGCGAGGTCGCGGGCCAGTGCGCCAGGCGCCAGCTGGTCATCGGCGTCCAGGACCTTGACGTATTCGCCGTCCGCGTGGGCCAAGGCGATGGTTCGAGCAACCCCCGGGCCGCCGGGGCGTCCCTGCTTGAACGTGATCCGGTCGTCGTCGGGGACGTGGGGCGCGACCTGGTCGGTCGTCCCGTCCTCCTGGATCAGCCAGTGCCACTCCCAGCCGGCGGGCAACTCCTGCTCACAGATGGACTTGTACGCGTCAGCCAGGAAGTACGCCGATGGTGCATGGACGGCCGTGACGATGATGATGCGCCGGCTCACGGCTCACCACCTTTCCAAGGGAGTCGTGAAGAGCATTTCCGTGCGGTCGCCGGGCAGCGTGATGTCAGACATCTCGACAACGCGGTTGTCCGTGTCGTACTGGGTCTTGCGCACGACGAGAACCGAGGCGCCGGGCGGCAGGCCCAGCTCCTCCGCCTCTTCCACCGTCGGCGGCCGGGCTGTCACACGCTCTTCCATACGGTCGATCTCAATGCCCACGGTGTACAGCTGGTTCCCGGTCCCGCCTGGCCAAGGCTCCTTCGTATCGTCAAGGAGGTCAGGGTTCGCCTTGACGATGTCGCGGATCAGATACGACGTGACGAGGCTGAACGGGTTCCGCTCGGCGCTGTGTCGCGTCCGGTAGGTCCGCTCGACGAGGGCCGTGCCTTCGTCGACGCCCATGGCCGCCGCGATCTCCGTGGGTGCCTCGATCTCGCGGTACGCCGCGTGAAAGACGAGGTCGTCGACCTCAAGACCGGTGTCGTGCTCGGTCACACCTGTTGCCCGGCGCTGCTGCTCGGAAGCGCGAGCACGGTCCTTCTCCCACTGGTGCCGCGTGTTCGCACGCCGCACCATCGTGCGCGGCCGACGGACGAAGGTTCCACGGCCGTGCTGCTCCTCGAGCAGTCCTTCCGACCGGAGCAGACGCAGAGCCTGCTGGACGGTCGGCCCGCTGCACCCCGTGCTCCTCACGAGGTCCGATTCGGATGGCAGTCGGTCACCGGGCCCGAGACGGCCTGCGCGGATCTGCGCGCGGAGCTCGTCCGCGATCTTCTCGTAGGCCTTTGCCATGCCTGCTCACCGTCCTGTCGTGCGACGCGCGCCTCAGCGTACGACTCCTCAAGAGGCCTTGATGATCTGCTCAGATCTGGCCGATAGGCGGCGACACAGCCAAAATAGGCGGCATTTTCAGGCCATCGTGCGTCATTCAGGCGCGGTTCGCTAACGAGCGAGCCGGGCCTGATCTGCGTTTATGCAAAGCCCACCGGCGCGAAGCATGGCCCAGCCAACCAGTTGGTTCAGGGAAGGTCGGCCGGTAGCGCCCCAATTTGGCCGGCCTGGCCAGTCGTGCCGAAAAGCGTCATGAACCGCATGCCTTGCATGAACCGCATGCCTTGTAGGTGATGGCCTCGCGGTAGCCGCTGAACGGTGGGAGCACGAAAGCGCCCGACCGCTGGCGACGGGGGATGCACCAGCGATCGGGCTGTGGCCAACCGTAACAAGGCTGTTCGCGTAAGGGGAGGCAACTGCTCCGTCGAAAGGCCGAGTTGTGACCGGGATCACGCAACGTGATCCGTAGGGGGATGGATGGTGAGGATGGGTGGTGAGGACGGATGGTGAAGCGCGTGCAGCGTTGTTAGTCGCAGGGCGGCCGTTGTTAGTCGCAGGGCGGCGCGTACGAGAGACGTGGCAGATACTCGTGCCATTTTTCCTGCGTAAGAACACCGTGAGTGGTTGAGCAGATCCGGCGAATCGCCTCGTCGGCGTCCAGGTTCCAAAGCCGGACAGTGTCCGTGCCGCTCGAAACTCCGAGCATGTCGCCCCGAGGGCTGAACGACAAGAAGCTGCCCGTCTTGGCGTTGGGGCTCATGGATTGACCAATGGGGGAGGCGTCGGAGGGCTGGGCGACATCCCAGAGGCGGACCGTGTTGTCGTCGCCGCCACTCGCCAGCGTGCGGCCGTCCTGGCTGAACGTCAGTGACACCAACGCGTCCGTGTGGCCGGTGAGGGGAGAGCCAAGCCGAGTTGCCTTACGGGGATCGGCGACATTCCACAGGCGTACTGTGCCGTCGTCACTGCCGCTGGCCAACGTACGGCCGTCCGGGCTGTAGGCGAGCTCATTGATGGGCCCCAGATGCCCCTTGAGCGGCTTACCGAGCCGGTCGGCATGGCCCGGGTCGGTCACGTTCCAGAGCCGGATCGTGCCGTCCGCGCTGGCGCTGGCGAGAGTACGTCCGTCCTTCCCGAAGACGAGGGAATTGACGTAACCCTTGTGGCCCGTGAGCGGCGCGCCGAGCTTACGCAGATGAGACGGGTCGCTGACGTTCCACAATTGGATGGTGCGGTCGGTGTCGGCGGTCGCGAGCGTGCGCCCGTCCGGGCTGAAGGCCAGCGCAGCCGCGAAGCGTGTCCGCAGGGCGACAGGCGGTCCGTTGGGGACGGGACGAGTCGGGTCGCTGACGTTCCACAGCTGCACCGCGCGGTTTCCCGTCAGCACCGCGAGTGTGTGGCCGTCGGGGGAGAAGACGGGTGAACGCACCTCGCCGTCGCGGGACTTGAACGGCTTGCTCAGCGCCACGGGCCGGTTGGGACGCTCCACGTTCCACAGCCGAAGCCGTTCGTCGCGCGCGGCCGTGGCGAGCACCTTCCCATCAGGGCGGAACGCTCCGATCCTGCCCACCATGTCCGACGTCGGTATCGACCACAGGCGGACCTTGTTGTCGCCGCTCCCCGTGGCGAGGGTTCGCCCATCGGGGCTGAAGCCCAAGGCGTACATTTCCCCGCTACTGCCCGCCAGAGGCTCACCGACCTGCGACGGGTGTGCCGGATCACGGACGTTCCACAGGCTCGCCGTGCTGTCCGCGCTGGCGGCCGCGAGCATGGTCCCGGCGGGGTTGAAGGACACCGACCACACGGCGCCGGTGTGGCCGGTGAGTGGCTCGCCGAGCGATTTCGCCCGGCGTGGGTCGCTCACCTTCCAGAGCCGGATGGCGTTGTCCTTACCGCCGCTGGCGAGGGTGCGGCCATCGGGGCTGAACGCCACGGAGTGCACCGTGCCCCTATGGCCGCTCAGTACCTTGTCGATCGGCTTCGGGCGACGTGGATCGGTCAGGTTCCACAGTCTGATCGTGCCGTTGTCTCCACCGGCTGCCAGCGTTCGGCCGTGGGGGCTGAAGGCCACGGAGCGCACGGCGGCGGTGTGGCCGGTCAAAGCGCCGATTTTCCTCGGCCGGCTCGGATCGCCCACGTTCCACAGGCGAACGGTGTGGTCGTCACTGGCGGAGGCCAGAGTGCGCCCGTCCGGACTGAAGGCGACCAGATAGATCGCGCCTTCATGGCCGGTCAAGGGGGAACCAAGCGGGCGCGGATCACCGGGGTCCCGGACGTTCCACAGCCGGACCGTGCCGTCGTCCGAAGCGGTGGCGAGGGTGTTGCCGTCCGGGCTGAAGACCGCGCTGCTCACCCAACTCTTGTGGCCGGTCAGGGGCTTGCCCAGGGGTTTGGGACGGGACCGGTCCGAAACGTCCCACAGCCGTACGGTCCTGTCGTAGCTGGCGGTGGCCAGGAACCGTCCGTTCGGGCTGAACGAGGTGAGGTAGACGGCGCCCTTGTGGCCGAGGAGCGGGGTGGCCAGGGGCGCGTTCACGATCGACAGCAACCGGTTCGTCGTGTCTTCGTCGTCAGGCCGCAGATCGCGCGCGACCAGGTCGAGTTGGGCGGACAGCGACGGATCCGTGTCCTGGACGCGATCGGCCTCGGCGACCACTTGCTCGAACACCGCGTCGTCTCGCTGCTGCCACGCGACCACTGCCGAGACGACGGCCACCATGGCGAGCACGACCAGAGCTGCCACCGCACCACGGGTGATCAAGACCGTGCGTCTGCGGAGTCTGGCCGAAGCAGCCAGGAACTCCACCGCGCCTCTGGTCAGGAACGTGCCACCGGCGGTCTTCCTCCAGGCACGGGCCTGCTCGAGGCGGGAACCCCGGTAGAGCAGCGACGTATCGCGGTCGGCGTCCTCCCAGGCCCTGCCGTCCTCCTCGAGGCGCTGGCGCAGCAGGTTGTCGTTCCTGTCCTCGTCGATCCAGTCGCGCAGACGGGGCCAGGCGTGGAGCAGCGCTTCGTGCGTGATCTCCACGGTCTCCGCGTCGAGTGTCACCAATCGAGCGCGTACCAGTGCTTCGAGCGACTCCTCGGTCTTGCCGGGGTCCGTCGACTCTTCGGCCAGTTGCCGCCGCGCCCCCCGCCTGCGAGTGGCCTGGGTGTCCTCGCCGAGCCGGACCAGCCTGAGGAGGAGCAGTCGCGCGGCCGTGCGTGCGGCTGGATCGAGGTCGGACCAGGCCCGCTCGGCGCTCGCCGCGACCGCCCCCTGGATTCCCCCCGCCGCGCGGTAGCCGGCCAGGGTCAGCCTGCCGGTCTTCCGCCGCTGCCAGGTGGCGAGCAGGGCATGGGAGAGGAGCGGCAGCACTCCCGCGTCGTGCGTCCCGCGGGGTCCGTCCGTGCTCACTTCCCGGACGATCAGTTCCGCAAGACCCGGTTCGAGCTCCAGCCCCACCGCTTTGGCCGGGCTGGTCACCGCGTCGCGCAACTCGGTGGTGGTCAGCGGCCCGAGCACCATGTGCCGGTGCTGCAGCGCGTCGGCCAGTTCGGGGTACCGGAGGCAGTGCTCGTAGAAGTCGGCGCGTATGCCCAGGACCACGAACGCGGGAGCTGGGTCACCGGCGTCACCGGCGTCGCCGGGGGAGCACGCAGCCTGAAGGACCTGGATGAAGGTGCGCCTGCTCGCCTCGTCGGAGCAGAGGGTGAACGTCTCCTCGAACTGATCCACGATGACGACCGGCCGGGCGTCGCGGGACGTCTGGCGCCGGGCCCAGGCCGTGACGGATTCCCTCACCGCGTGAGCGAATCGCGGAGTACTACGGCCCTTGGAAGCGGGTTCCTCTGCCGAGGAGATGGCCTGCGCGAGCTCAGGTATCTGGCGGATCAGCTCGGCGAGAGGGTCGCTGCCCGGCACGAGCTGAAGCACCGGGCCCACCAGGCTGTCCTCGTCGCTCAGCGCGCCGCTCTCCAGGGAGGGCACCAGGCCGGCGTTCAGAAGGGAGGACTTTCCCGCTCCCGAAGCACCCACGAGCATGACCAGGCCGCCCGTCTCCTCCGCGGCGCGGAGCTGAGCGACGAGGGCGTCCGTACTGCGCTCCCGTCCGAAGAACCACCGGGCGTCTTGTTGGCGGTACGAAGCCAGCCCTCGGTACGGACACACACTGTGGACGCCGGTCAGAGCCTCGGCCTGAAGCCGTTCCTCGTCTTCCGCGGCGGATGCCGGGGCAGCCCGCCCGCTGACCGGGTCGGCCACGGCGCGCTCCCACAAGAGCTGCCACTGCGCCACGTCGTACAGACCCGCGGAAACCGGAGCGGGCCGCTCGCGCCGTGCTTCGGGTATCAGCACATGGAGCACGGCAGAGAGGGCGGCAAACTGGGCAGGCACGTTCTTGGCCCGCCGCCAGTCACTGATCCGCTGGGCGGACACCCGCACGATCCGCCCGCGTTCGTCGACCCACTGATGACGGACGACCGCCTCGGCCACGCGCTGGAGGGGAGGGTTACCGGCTTCCTTGTACAGCAGCGCGAGACGTTCCGCGAAGGCTGTGCGTGCCCCTGAGTCGGGACTCAAGGCCTCCACCCCTTACTTCCCCAGCACCTGGACATCCGGACCGGAAAACTCACCTTATACGGCTGACCTGCGGCTACGGGGTCCGGACGATGACGGAACCTCCTCTTCCGGCACCCCAACTGGCAGGATCACGAACCGGTAGTGAACCAACCGCGCAGCGTCATGGCAGGTCACCAGCCCAGGGTGACCCGCAGAGGTGCACCGCGACGCTGCAAGTCCTCGGCTGGTTTTCGCCGATCACCTCCGGACCGTTGTCGCGTGGACTGCGGATCCGTCTTTCCTCGATCCGCGCCGTTACGCCGACATGGCGTGGATCGATGCAGCCGCGTCGTTCGGTACCGGTCCCCACAGGGGAGGGACCGGTACCGAAACGACGCGGCAGTGGCGGGGGGAGGGGGCGCGGGCACGACGGACGGGTCGACAGCCCTTGCGGGGGACCCATCGCCAATACGCCTTCGCTTGGCCCCATCGCCAACACGCTTTCGACTGTGGTGGGGGAAGCTCTACCGTCGAGCCGACCGTGACGTGCCTGCCGCCCCAAGGGCCCCAGACGCCCCAGAGAACGAGTCAGGCCCGATTTCCATTTCTGGAAACCGGGCCTGACCTGGTGTTTCAGCTGTCGGGGTGGCGGGATTTGAACCCACGACCTCTTCGTCCCGAACGAAGCGCGCTGCCAAGCTGCGCTACACCCCGATGTCGTTGTTCCACTTGCCCGCTGCGCAGGCCGTGGCGACATCGATTACTTTAGCGGACCGGCGCCCGGAGACGAAATCCGGTTTTCGGGCCCCGGGGGTCCCCTGCCGGAGACCCCGCGGTCCGAGGCCTCAGGGCCGGGCCGTCAGGGTCAGGAGCGTTGCTTCCGGGGGGCACGCGAAGCGCATCGGGGTGTAGCGGTTCGCGCCGCAGCCCGCTGAGACGTGCATGTAGGACGTCCGGCCTTCCGCCTCGTGCTTCGACAGCCCCTTCACGCGCTCCGTGTCCAGGTCGCAGTTGGTGACCAGCGCCCCGTAGAAGGGGATGCACACCTGGCCCCCGTGCGTGTGGCCCGCGAGGATCAAGGGGTAGCCGTCGGCCGTGAAGGCGTCGAGCGCGCGCAGGTACGGGGCGTGCACGATGCCCATCGAGAAGTCGGCGCCCGCGTCCGGACCGCCCGCCACGCGCGCGTACCGGTCACGTTTGATGTGCGGGTCGTCCAGGCCGGTGAGGCCGATCTCGTAGCCCTCGACCTTCAGCGCGCCCCGCGTGTTCGTCAGGTTCACCCAGCCCGCGGCGTCGAAGCCGTCGCGCAGGTCCTCCCACGGGTTGTGGATCACGCCGACGGCGGGTGCGTTGCCGTTCAGGCCGTGCTTGCCCTGGGACTTCTCGACCAGGTAGCGGACGGGGTTGCGCGGCTTGGGTCCGTAGTAGTCGTTCGAGCCGAAGACGTACGCCCCGGGGAACTGCATCAGCGGGCCGAGCGCGTCCAGCGTCTCCGGCACGCCCTCGGGGTCGGAGAGGTTGTCCCCGGTGTTGATCACGAAGTCGGGCCGAAGGCCGGCGAGCGAACGCAGCCAGCGCTGCTTCTTGCGCTGCCCGGACACCATGTGGATGTCCGACACCTGGAGGACTCTGAGCGGTCGCATCCCTGGCGGAAGGACCGGCACCGTGATCCGTCGCAGTCGGAAGAAGCGGGCTTCGATGCCCACCGAGTAGGCCAGACCGGCGGCGGCCGTCGCCGCGATTCCCAGGGGTACTGCGTATTGCGCGCGCATCCACCCATCGTGTCAGACCCGAAGGCCCCGTAAATCAGCGGGCGTCGGGCCGTACGCACCTGCGACAATCACCGCATGACCACGCTCAAGTCGAAGCTCCAGGAAGACCTCACCGCCGCGATCAGGGGGCGTGACGAGCTGCGCTCCTCCACGCTCCGGCTGACCCTCACCGCCATCACGAAGGAGGAGGTCTCGGGCAAGACGGCCCGCGAACTCTCCGACGACGAGGTGCAGAAGGTGATCGCCCGCGAGGCCAAGAAGCGTCGCGAGGCCGCGGAGGCCTTCGCCCAGGGGGGTCGCGCCGAGCAGGCCGCCAAGGAGAAGGCGGAGGGCGAGGTCCTTGCCGAGTACCTGCCGAAGCAGCTCTCCGAGGACGAGCTCCAGGCGATCGTCGCCCAGGCCGTCGAGGAGGCCAGGGCCGCCGGCGCCGAGGGGCCGCGCGCCATGGGCCAGGTCATGAAGATCGTCAACCCGAAGGTCGCGGGCCTGGCCGAGGGCGGCCGCGTCGCCGCCGTGGTCAAGAAGCTGCTCGCGGGCTGAGCGCATCCGCTCGCGGGCCGAGCGCGTACGTACGTCCGCTGAGTGCATACGTACGTCGTACGGGAACGATGAGGGCGCCCCCTGAAACCAGGGGGCGCCCTCACTCACGTACGGGAGAGTCCGGGGAACCGGCTAGCGGCCCCAGCCCCCGATGCCGCCACCGCCCCCGTTGCCGTTTCCGCCGTTCCCGCCACCGCCGATGACATCCGGCGGCAGGGAGATGTCCGGCCAGGGATCGCCGCCCCCGCCGCCACCGCCGTTGCCACCGCCGCCGCCACCACCGTTGCCGCCGTTGCCGTCACCCGGCGGCTTGTTGTCCTCGTGGGGCTTGTCCTTGTCCTTGCCGCCGTCCGGGATGTGGACGGTGTTGAAGCCCGGCGCAGGCTTGCCCGCGAGCGCGCCGCTCATCGCGTCCCGCCAGATCGGACCCGGCACCTCGCCACCGAAGACCTTGTCGTACGTGCGCCCGCCGATGGGAATGTTGACCATCCGCCGCTTGTGCTGCGGGTCGCCGACCCAGACCGCGCCCGACATGTTCGGGGTGTAGCCCACGAACCAGGCGGCGTAGCGGAAGTCGGTCGTACCCGTCTTGCCCGCGCTCGGCCGGGAGCCGAGGCCGGCCTGCTTGCCGGTTCCGTCCTCGACCACGCCCTTCAGGAGGGTGTTGATCGTGTCCGCCGTCTTCGTCGACATCGCACGCGTGCACGTCGACTTCGGCACCGGCAGCGTCTTGCCGCCCGGAGCGGCGATCGACTCGATCGCGACGGGCGAGCAGTACTTACCGCGTGCGGCGAACGTCGCGTACGCGCCCGCCATCGTCAGCGGCGACATCTCCTGGGTGCCGAGCGCGATCGACGGGGCCTGGTCGATCTTCCGGCCGTCGGCCCGCTCGACGCCCATCTTCTCGGCCATCTTCGTCACCGGGCAGATCCCGATGTCGCCGATCATCTCGACGTAGTACGTGTTGACCGACTTCGCGGTGGCTTCCCTCATGTCGTACGGGCCGACCTCGGACTCGTTCTCATTGGTGAGCTTCGCACCCCCCGAGTTGAGCCACTTCTTGCCGTCGCAGGCCGCGACGCTGTCGGGGTACGGCATCTCGTACGGAGAGCCGTAGCTCTTCGTGGGCGGCATTCCGCCCTCCAGGGCGGCCGCCGCCACGATCGGCTTGAAGGTCGATCCCGGCTGGTAGCCCGCGCCGCCGCCCATGGAGTTGTCCACGGACAGGTTCATCGAGGTCTCGTTGTCCTTGAGGTTGATGCCGTAGGGCCGCGACTGGCCCATCCCCAGGATCTTGCCGGTGCCCGGCTCGACGATGGTGGCCGCCGTCGCCACGTCGTCCGACTGGTTGACGTGATCCTTGATCGAGGCCTGCACGGAACGCTGTGCCTTCGGGTCGAGGGTCGTCTTGATCCGCAGACCACCCTGGTTCCAGACCTTGGCCCGCGCCTCCTTGGTCTTGCCGAAGACCGGGTCGGAGAGGAAGACCTCGCGTACGTAGTCACAGAAGAACCCGGCGCCGCTGACCGCCGTGATGCAACCGTTCTTGGGCCTGCTCACCTTGAGGCCGAGCGGCTTCTCCTTGGCCGCGGTGGCCTCCGCCTGCGTGATGTCGTGCGTCTCCGCCATCCGCTGCAGCACGACGTTGCGCCGCTTGGTGGCTTCCTCCGTGTCGTTCACGGGGTCGTACCTGCTGGGGGACTGCACGATGCCGGCGAGCAGCGCGGCCTCCTGGACCTGCAGGTCCTTGGCGGACTTGGAGAAGTAGCGCTGGGCCGCGGCCTCGACGCCGTACGCCTGCTGCCCGAAGTAGGTGATGTTCAGGTAGTTGCTGAGGATGCGCTTCTTGCCGAGCTTCTCCTCGACCTGGATCGCGTACTTCAGCTCGCGGATCTTGCGTCCGAGGGTCTGCTGGGTGGCCTCGGCGACCTTCGTGGGGTCGTCACCCGCCTCCTCGACGAAGACGTTCTTCACGTACTGCTGGGTGAGCGTGGACGCGCCCTGGGAGACGCCGCCGCTCTGCGCGTTCTGGTTCAGCGCGCGCAGGATGCCCTTCGCGTCGATCGCGCCGTGCTCGTAGAAGCGCGAGTCCTCGATCGCGACGATCGCCTTCTGCATGTACGGCGAGATCTCTTTGAGGGGGACCACCGTGCGGTCACGCGAGTAGACCGTGGCGATGGAGCCGCCCTCGCTGTCGAGGATCGTGGTGCGCTGACTCAGCGGCGGCTGCTCCATGGTGGACGGGATCTCGTCGAACTCCTCCACCGAGCCCTTCGCCGCGAGGCCGAGCGCCCCGGCCGCGGGCAGCGCGATGCCTGCCAGCACGGCTCCCGCGAGCACGCTGACCCCTAGGAACTTCGCGGCCTGCTGAGTTGGTGACAGACCACCGCCCGAGCGCTTCTTTCCCATGGGGGCAGCCTACGTTCTGATTCGCCGGACACGCCTCAATGCCTTGGCCTAAGCTGCTCTCAACTGTCACAGCAGTGCGGTTCGGCAACAACCCCTCCGTCGGTCCCGAGTCCCGAACGGGGTCCCCCTCTGGTCGTCCAGGTGGCTTGGGGAAGTGCCCGAATTGGCCTCATGCGGCATTCGATGCCCGTTGTGACCCAGCTGAAGTGCCCGCATTTGCCGGGTTAATCACGCATGTCACCAGCTCACTCCGTCGGGTGATCTGCCGCTTACGCATAGTCCGTTCGGACCATTCAAGATTGGGCCCGAAGGGGGTGTTGCGCTGTGCCCACCTTCCGTAACGTCCTCAACTGGCGGCGGTGAATATGCCGCTGCCGCCGTGGGGGAGCCTCGATTCGGGAGAGGACGGCGCCGGTATGGGCTGGGTAACCGACTGGAGTGCGCAGGCGGCCTGCCGCACTACCGATCCAGATGAACTGTTCGTTCAAGGAGCAGCGCAGAACAGGGCCAAGGCGGTGTGCACCGGTTGCCCGGTGCGCACGGAGTGCCTGGCCGACGCGCTGGACAACCGCGTCGAATTCGGCGTGTGGGGTGGCATGACTGAGCGGGAGCGCCGCGCACTGCTGCGCAGGCGTCCCACGGTCACCTCTTGGCGCCGTCTGCTGGAGACGGCGCGCTCCGAGTACGAGCGTGGCGCGGGCCTGCTGCCCGTGGACTTGGAGGACGACGAGACGTACGAGAGCTACGCGGCAGTGGGTTAGCGCCCCTCGGCCGCGTGACGGTGGAGGAGAGCCTCCACCGTCCGTGTGGCAGTGGGTGAGATCCACCGCTCAGGCAGCGGCGGGCGGGACCCGCTGCTCAGGCAGCTCCGGCCGAATCACCACCGGCCGCGAGCCGTTCCCCGATGGCCCGAAGGCCTGCCAGGTCGTGCACGTCACCCGGCAGCGCCGTCACTTCGGCCACTGGCACCTCGGGGTGAAGCGCGGTGAAGCGATCGCGCGTGCGCTGTTCGCGCACGAGCAGCTGCATGCGTTCCGCGTGCAGCCGCAGCAGCCCGGCGGTCAGCTGTGCCACGGGCGGCTGTGCCACGGGCGGCTGTGTGTCGTGGGATTGCGTGTCATGAGGTTGCGTGTCGTGGGGTTCGACAGGGGCTTCAGAGGTCTTGTCAGAAAGTGCGGGGGTCTCGGAACTGCCGCGGGCCTCAGGGGACTTGCCGGGAGCCTCGGGGGATGCCTCGGGGGAAGCCTCGTGGGAGCTACGCACTCCAACCTTCCCGTCCTCCTGATCCACAATGCGGCTCTCATCAAGATTTTCCGCGGCGGCAAGCGCCCGCTCGGCCGACAGTTGGGCGGCGCCGCTGCTGTGCACCCTGTTGAGCACGAGACCGGCGAGCGGCATGTCGTCGGCCGCCAGACGCTCCACGAAGTACGCCGCTTCCCTCAGCGCGTCCCGCTCCGGCGACGCCACCACGAGGAACGCCGTGCCCGGCGCCTGGAGCAGCCGGTACGTGGCGTCCGCGCGGGTGCGAAACCCGCCGAACATGGTGTCCATCGCGGCCACGAACGTCTGGACGTCACGCAGCAGTTGACCGCCGAGCAACTTGCCCAGGGCCCCCGTCATCATCGACATCCCGACGTTCAGGAACTTCATCCCGGCCCGGCCGCCCACCTTCGCGGGGGCCATGAGCACCCGGATCAGCTTCCCGTCCAGGAAGGAGCCGAGGCGCTTCGGCGCGTCGAGGAAGTCGAGGGCCGAACGCGACGGCGGCGTGTCGACGACGATCAGGTCCCACTCGTCACGGGAGCGCAGCTGCCCCAGCTTCTCCATCGCCATGTACTCCTGCGTGCCCGCGAAGCCCGCCGAAAGCGACTGGTAGAAGGGATTGCCGAGGATCGCGCTCGCCCGCTCCTCGTCCGCGTGCGCCTCGACGATCTCGTCGAAGGTGCGCTTCATGTCGAGCATCATGGCGTGCAGCTCACCGTCGCCGGAAGCGCTCTCGATGGCCTTGACCTGGCGCGGGACGTTGTCGAGCGAGTCGATGCCCATGGACTGCGCGAGCCGTCGCGCCGGGTCGATGGTCAGGACGACGACCTTGCGTCCCCGTTCGGCTGCGCGCAGCCCGAGCGCGGCGGCCGTGGTCGTCTTGCCGACGCCCCCGGAGCCGCAGCACACCACGATGCGGGTCTTCGGGTCGTCGAGAAGGGCGTCCACGTCGAGTGTGCGGGTCGGATCCAGGGGGCGTGTCGTGTCCGGGTGTCGTGCCGGGTCCGAGGTCATGCGATCCCTTGCTTCCGCAGTTCCGTGGCGAGTTCGTAGAGCCCCGCCAGGTCCATTCCTCCGGCCAGCAGGGGGAGTTCGTGCAGGGGGAGGCCGAGATCGCCCAGAACGGCCCGCTGAGAGCCCTCCAGGGCGTGCCGCTCGGCGTACTCGGCGGCCTGCTCAAGGAGCGGGTCGACAAGACGCTCGGCGACGCCACCACGGCGGGCCCCGCCGAGCCCGGCTGCGGACAGGGACTTGGCGATGGCGGTACGCGGGGCCTGGTCGAGCCCGAGCTCCAGGGAGGCCTCGTCGAGGAGTGTGGGCCGCACCATGTTCACGATGACGCGTCCCACGGGAAGCCTGGCCGCCCGCAGCTCGGCGATCCCGTCTGCGGTCTCCTGGACGGGCATCTCTTCGAGGAGCGTCACCAGGTGGACGGCTGTCTCCGGAGACTTCAGGACGCGCATCACGGCCTGCGCCTGATTGTGTATGGGGCCGATCTTGGCAAGACCCGCGACTTCGTCGTTCACGTTCAAGAAGCGCGTGATGCGGCCGGTGGGCGGCGCGTCCATCACCACGCAGTCGTACGCGTAACGCCCGCTCTTGTCCTTGCGGCGTACGGCCTCGCAGGCCTTGCCGGTCAGCAGGACGTCCCGCAGGCCCGGCGCGACGGTCGTGGCGAAGTCGATGGCGCCGAGCTTCTTGAGTGCGCGTCCCGCGCCCCCCAGCTTGTAGAACATCTGGAGGTAGTCGAGCAGCGCCAGTTCGGGATCGATGGCGAGGGCATACACCTCCCCGCCCCCGGGAGCGACGGCGATCTTCCGCTCCTCATACGGCAGCGCTTCGGTCTCGAAGAGCTGCGCGATGCCTTGTCTGCCCTCCACCTCCACGAGAAGGGTGCGCTTGCCCTCCGTCGCGAGGGCGAGCGCGAGTGCGGCGGCCACCGTGGTCTTGCCGGTACCGCCCTTGCCGCTGACGACCTGGAGCCTGCTCACACTTCCGAGCCTAACCAGTCGCCGTCCGGGCTAAGCAGGAGGCCACCGTGACCAGCGCCTCACAACGGCTAGAGTCGGCCATATGACCAAGTGGGAATACGCAACCGTGCCGCTGCTCGTCCATGCCACGAAGCAGATTCTGGACACCTGGGGCGAGGACGGCTGGGAGCTCGTCCAGGTCGTGCCCGGGCCGAACAACCCTGAGCAGCTCGTGGCCTACCTGAAGCGGGAGAAGCAGGCATGAGCGGCAACGTCGAGGCGAAACTGGCCGAGCTCGGCCTGACGCTGCCCGAGGTGGTGCCGCCGCTCGCCGCCTACCAGCCGGCTGTCCAGTCGGGTGTGTACGTCTACACCGCGGGCCAGCTCCCAATGGTGGAGGGCAAGCTTCCGGTGACCGGCAAGGTCGGCGGGGAGGTGACCCCCGAGGAGGCCAAGGAACTGGCCCGTACGTGCGCCCTGAACGCGCTCGCCGCGGTGAAGTCCGTCGCCGGTGACCTGGACCGGATCGCCCGCGTCGTGAAGGTCGTCGGCTTCGTGGCCTCTGCCCCGGACTTCACGGGTCAGCCCGCGGTGCTCAACGGCACGAGCGAACTGCTCGGCGCGGTGCTCGGCGACAAGGGAGTGCACGCCCGCAGCGCCGTGGGTGTGGCGGTTCTGCCGCTGGACGCACCGGTCGAGGTCGAGATCCAGGTGGAGCTGACCGAGGCGTAGGGCAGCTCCGACGAGGCCTGATGGCTGCCTTCTGGCACCCGATAGTTGCCTCTCGAACATCAGCCCACCAGGGGATAGCCTCCGCCCATGGCTAATGGGCAGTGGTACCCCCCGGAGTGGCCCGACCGCATCCGTGCGCTGAGCAGCGGCGAACTGACGCCGGCGACTCCGCGCCGGGCGGCCACGGTCATGCTCCTGCGGGACTCCGTGGCGGGCCCCGCCGTACACATGCTGCGCAGACGCGCCTCCATGGCCTTCGCCGGAGGCGCGTACGCGTATCCGGGCGGCGGCGTGGACCCGCGCGACGACGATCATCTCGTGCGCTGGGCGGGGCCGTCCCTCGCGACGTGGGCGGCGCGCCTGGGCGTGGACGAGCCGGGTGCCCAGGCCATCGTGTGCGCCGCCGTCCGCGAGACGTTCGAGGAGGCGGGTGTACTGCTCGCGGGGCCGACCCCGTCGAGCGTGGTGGGCGACACCACCGGCGACGACTGGGAGGCGGACCGCGAGGCGCTGGTGGCCCGCGCGTTCTCCTTCGCGGAGTTCCTCGACCGCCGCGGCCTGGTCCTGCGCAGCGACCTGCTGGCGGCCTGGGCGCGTTGGATCACCCCGGAGTTCGAGCCGAAGCGCTACGACACGTTCTTCTTCGTGGCGGCCCTCCCGGAGGGGCAGCGCACGCGCAACGCCTCCACGGAGGCCGACCGCACGGTGTGGATCGCTCCGGGGGAGGCCACGGCGGGGTACGACAAGGGCGACCTCCTGATGATGCCGCCCACCATCGCGACCCTGCGTCAACTGAGCCCTTACGGATCGGCCGCGGACGCCCTGGCGGACGCCCCGGAGCGCGACCTCACCCCGGTCCTTGCGCAAGCGCGCTTCGAGGGTGACGAGTTGGTGCTGACGTGGCCGGGCCACGAGGAGTTCACCAAGCACATCCCTACGAGGGACTCGGCGTGACTGCGGGTGGGGCTGGGGTTGGGGCTGGGGCTGGAACGGGAACGAGGGCTGGGGCTGGGGTGGCTACGTCTGTTACTGCGGCCTTGTCTGCTGCTGCGGCCACGTCTGCAGCTGTGGCTACATCTGCTGCAGCTGTGGCTACATCTGCGGCTCTGCCTGCGGCTGCGTCTGCAGCTGCGCCTACGACCGCGGCTACACCCACGACCGCGGCCCATGCGACCACAGCCACGCCTTCGACCACGACTACGCCTGCGATTGCGGCCGTACCTTCAGTGACGGCCATACCTTCGACCACGGCCACGCCTGAAACGAACCGGACGGGAGCCACCCCCGCATGACCGAAGCCGCCGCCCTTCCCGGGCAGCCCCGGGGCGGAGTCCTCAGCGGTGCCGCCACCGCCCGCGCGGTCAACGTCCTGGCCCCCAACGCGTCCGCGATGACGCTGGACGGAACCAACACCTGGATCGTGTCCGAGCCGGACTCCGGGCTGGCGGTCGTCGTCGACCCGGGCCCCCTGGACGACGGGCACCTACGGCACGTCATCGCCACGGCCGAGAAGGCGGGGCAGCGGGTCGCGCTCACGCTCCTCACCCACGGCCACCCCGACCACGCGGAGGGCGCCGCCCGCTTCGCCGAGCTGACCGGCACCAAGGTGCGGGCTCTCGACCCCGCGCTGCGCCTGGGCGACGAGGGCCTGGGCGCGGGTGACGTCATCACGACGGGCGGCCTCGAGCTCCGGGTGGTCCCGACGCCGGGCCACACCGCCGACTCCCTCTGCTTCCATCTCCCGGCCGATCAGGCGGTCCTGACGGGAGATACGGTCCTGGGCCGCGGTACGACGGTCGTGGCGCACCCTGACGGCCGCCTGGGGGACTATCTGGACTCCCTGCGGCGCCTGCGGTCCCTGACGGTCGATGACGGCGTGCACACGGTCCTGCCGGGCCACGGGCCGGTCCTGGAAGACGCCCAGGGCGCCGTCGAGTTCTACCTCGCCCACCGCGCGAACCGCCTGGCCCAGGTCGAGACGGCCGTGGAGAACGGCCACGCGGCACCGTCGGACGTGGTCGCCCACGTCTACGCGGACGTGGACCGCTCGTTGTGGCCGGCAGCGGAACTGTCGGTAAGGGCGCAACTGGACTACTTGCGAGAACACGGCTTGATCTAGCCGCATCAAGGCAGCTCCCCACCCCCTCTCGCCCCGCCCCGCACCACGGGGCGATCGGGTGGGTGGGTGGGCGGGAAAGACTGGCGGAAGCGGGGGGGGGGGGGGGCCCCGAAAAATGGGGGGGGCCGCCCCGCCGCGGAAAAAAAAGAGAGCGAGAGCGGAG
>NZ_JBFALJ010000009.1:113867-272347 GCF_040660195.1 Streptomyces sp. NPDC050147
CTTCTCGACCTGTCGCGCCGCTTCGGCGTGCAGTCCGAAGAGGGCATCCACGTCGTGTACGACCTCACGCAGGAAGAGCGGGCCCAGCCTCAAAAGAGGCGGGACCCCATCCGCGTACGAAACAGCGTCAGCGAGAACGCTTCGCCAACCGCTCCACGTCCAGCAAAATCACCGCGCGAGCCTCGAGCCGGAGCCAGCCGCGCCCGGCGAAGTCCGCCAGAGCCTTGTTGACCGTCTCGCGGGACGCGCCGACCAGCTGGGCCAGCTCTTCCTGCGTGAGGTCGTGCACGACGTGGATGCCCTCTTCGGACTGCACGCCGAAGCGGCGCGACAGGTCGAGAAGAGCACGGGCCACACGCCCGGGCACGTCGGAGAAGACCAGATCGGACATCTGGTCGTTCGTCTTGCGCAGGCGCCGAGCGACGGCACGCAGCAGCGCCGCGGCCACCTCGGGCCGTGCGTTCAGCCACGGCTGAAGGTCGCCGTGGCCCAGGCCGAGCAGCTTGACCTCGGTGAGCGCGGAGGCGGTGGCCGTACGCGGACCCGGGTCGAACAGCGAGAGCTCACCAATGAGCTCGCCGGGGCCGAGCACCGCGAGCATGTTCTCGCGCCCGTCGGGTGAGGTCCGGTGAAGTTTCACCTTGCCCTCGGTGACCACGTAAAGGCGGTCTCCAGGGTCACCCTCATGGAAAAGCGCATCTCCGCGCGCGAGCGTCACCTCACTCATGGAGGCGCGGAGTTCCGCCGCCTGCTCGTCATCGAGCGCCGCGAAGAGCGGGGCGCGCCGCAGAACGTCGTCCACGAGTTCTCTCCTTGTCGACCTGCATCAGGGGACCGTGTTCCCCATTTTGCCGGACGGTCCAAACAGTGTGATCAGTCACAAGTCTGCCGCACTGGCGTCGCATGCTGTGCGGGAGGGGGCCAATTGGGGGCCGATCCATGAGGTCCGGGGCGGATGTCAGTGTCGGGCTCTAGGCTGGCCGGGTGTCCAAAAAGCCGGTGAGAGCACAGGCCAGACGGGCTGGGAAGGCGACAGCCCGCCCAGATTCCGCTGTGGGCGAACATACTTCCACTGAGCCAGAGAATGCGACAAAAGGGACAAGGGTGCCACCGGTGAGCAAGCCTTCGGAGAAGAATCAGGCCACTACCGGCGCGACGAAATCCTCCCCGGCCAAGAAGGCGGCTCCCCCGGCCAAGAAGGCGGCTCCCGCGAAGAAGGTCGCCCCCGCGGCCAAGAAGCTCGCCGCAGCCAAGCAGGCCATCCCGGCGAACAAGGCCACCCCCGCCGGCAAGGGCGAAGGCCAGAGCAAAGCCAAGGGCAAGGCCAAGCCCGAGTCGCACACCGCCCTCGTCCGCCGGGCCCGCCGCATCAACCGTGAGCTCGCCGAGGTGTACTCGTACGCCCACCCCGAGTTGGACTTCGAGAACCCCTTCGAGCTGCTCGTCGCCACGGTCCTCTCCGCGCAGACCACCGACCTGCGGGTGAATCAGACGACCCCGCGCCTCTTCGCCGCGTACCCGACCCCGGAGGACCTCGCCGCCGCCAGCCCCGAAGAGGTCGAAGAGCTGATCCGGCCGACCGGGTTCTTCCGGGCGAAGACGAAGTCGATCATGGGGCTCGCCGCGGCCCTCAGGGACAACCACGGCGGCGAGGTCCCCGGCCGCATAGAAGACCTGGTCAAGCTCCCCGGCGTAGGACGCAAGACCGCGTTCGTCGTGCTCGGGAACGCCTTCGGAGTCCCCGGCCTCACCGTGGACACCCACTTCGGGCGGCTCGTCCGGCGCTGGAAGTGGACCGAGGAGACCGACCCGGTGAAGGTCGAGGCCGCGGTCGCCGACCTCTTCCCGAAGAGCGAGTGGACGATGCTCTCGCACCGCGTGATCTTCCACGGCCGCCGGATCTGCCACTCCCGCAAGCCTGCCTGCGGTGCCTGCCCGATCGCCGACCTCTGCCCGGCGTACGGAGAGGGCGAGACCGACCCCGAGAAGGCGAAGAAGCTCCTGAAGTACGAGATGGGCGGCCTGCCGGGCCAGCGCCTCAAGCCCCCGCCGGACTATCCGGGGAAGGCCGCGCCCCCGCTGGGCGCCGTATGACCGAGGAACGAACCGAGGGTTCACAGGCGTTGTCCACAGTTGGACGGGGGTGCCGATGACGCACGCGAGCGACACGAGCCAGACAACCGACACGAGCGACACGTACATGAGCGATGGGAACGGCTTCCAGGGACCCGGCGGCACAGCCGGGCCCCACGGCGCAGGCAGCCCCAACGGACACGTGCGCCCCGTGCGCCTCACCACCGAGGGCATCCCCGCCTGGCTCGACCCCGTGGCCCGCGCCGCCGAGACGGTCCGTGCGACTCAGCTCAGCCGCTTCCTGCCCCCGAAGAGCGGTGCCGGACGCCAGTCCGCCGTGCTGGTCCTCTTCGGAGAGGGCACGCGCGGCCCCGAGCTGCTCCTGATGGAGCGTTCCGGGAACCTGCGCGCGCACGCCGGACAGCCCTCCTTCCCCGGCGGCTCCCTCGACCCCGAGGACGGCGATCCGCTGGACGACGGGCCTCTGCGCGCCGCCCTGCGCGAGGCCGAGGAGGAGACCGGACTCGACCCCCGAGGCGTCCAGCTCTTCGGCGTGCTGCCCAAGCTCTTCATCCCGGTGAGCGACTTCGTGGTGACCCCGGTGCTCGGCTGGTGGCGCACGCCCACCCCCGTGGGCGTCGTCGATCCGGCCGAGACGGCCCGCGTCTTCACGGTCCCCGTGTCCGATCTCACGGATCCCGACAACCGCGCGACGACGGTTCATCCGAGCGGCCACCAAGGCCCGGCCTTCCTCGTCGAATCCGCTCTGGTCTGGGGTTTTACGGCTGGAGTGATCGACAGAATCCTGCACTTCGCAGGCTGGGAGCGCCCCTGGGACCGCACCAAGCAGGTGCCGCTCGACTGGCGCGCATGACAAGGTTGCGGGGACGTGGCGACCGCGATGCGAGGCGAGGATTGAATCGGTGAATGTGCTGGACATCCTTCTGGTGGTCGCCGCCGTGTGGTTCGCGGTCGTCGGTTACCGCCAGGGATTCGTCGTCGGCATCCTGTCGGTGATCGGGTTTCTGGGTGGCGGACTCGTCGCGGTGTACCTGCTGCCCGTCATCTGGGGCGCTCTCACGGACGACGAGGAAACGGTGAGCACGACGGCCGCCGTCGTGGCCGTGGTCATCGTGATCGTCTGTGCCTCCATCGGCCAGGCCTTCACCACGCACTTGGGCAACAAGCTCCGCCGGTACATCACTTGGCAGCCGGCCCGCGCCCTGGACGCCACGGGCGGCGCCCTGGTCAACGTACTGGCGATGCTCCTCGTCGCCTGGCTGATCGGCTCCGCCCTCGCGGGCACGACGCTGCCGACGGTCGGCAAGGAGGTGCGCAGCTCCAAGATCCTGCTCGGCGTTTCACGCACGCTGCCCGACCAGGCCGACACCTGGTTCGCGGACTTCTCGTCGGTCCTCGCGCGCAACGGCTTCCCGCAGGTCTTCAGCCCGTTCTCGAACGAACCCATCACCGAGGTCCAGGCTCCCGATCCCAAGCTCGCCAAGAGCGAGGTCGCCACGAAGGCCAGGCGCTCCATCGTGAAGGTGCAGGGCGAGGCCCGCGGCTGCGGCAAGGTCCTGGAAGGCACCGGCTTCGTCTTCTCCGAGCGCCGCGTGATGACCAACGCCCACGTGGTCGGCGGCGTGGACGAGCCGACGGTGCAGATAGGCGGAGACGGCAGGACGTACGACGCGAAGGTCGTGCTCTACGACTGGGAGCGCGACATCGCCGTACTGGACGTGCCGACCCTCCAGGCGCCCGCGCTGGAGTTCACGTCGAAGGACGCGGTCAGCGGTGACAACGCGATCGTCGCGGGCTTCCCGGAGAACGGTCCGTACGACGTCCGCCCCGCGCGCGTGCGTGGTCGCATCACGGCCAACGGCCCCGACATCTACCACCGGGGCACCGTGCGCCGCGACGTGTACTCCCTCTACGCGACCGTCCGGCAGGGCAACTCGGGCGGCCCGCTGCTCACGTCCGAAGGAAAGGTCTACGGAGTGGTCTTCGCGAAGTCGCTCGACGACCCGGACACCGGATACGCCCTCACCGCCGACGAGGTCCGCGAGGACATCGAGGCAGGCCGCACCGCCAACCAAGAGGTCGACAGCGAGGGCTGCGCGCTCTAGCGGGGCGCAGTCGGGGGAGCGGTCGGATCAGCCGCGCGTACGCCTTGCTTCAGCCGCGCGTACGCCTGTTCAGTCGCGCGTATGCCTCAGCCGCGCCGAGACCCAGCGGGCCCTGCGGCGCAGGATGTGGGGAATGCCGATGCCCTGAGCGGGGCCTTCATGGCCCGGATCATGGGGCCCGCCCCTCTCACGGCTGTTCAGCGCGATGGCTGAGCGGCGGTTGCGTGCTGCGTCACTGTAGTCGTGCGTCCAGCCCATACCCCGACGTGTGCCCGTGCCCCAAGGTCGGTAATCGCGCCCACGGGCCCCAATTGGCCTATGCGGGGGGCAATTGGCCGTTCGAAGGACAGGTGTTCGCATGGCGCCGAACCGGGGCTCGTCGGGCCTATCGGTCCGGCTCGGGATCCTTCAGCCAGTTGACCAGCTCGGTGGAGAAAGCGACAGGGTCCTCCTCCTGCGGGAAGTGCCCCAGACCGTCGAACAGCCGCCACCGGTAAGGCGCTTCGACGTACTCGCCCGAGCCGGCGGCGCTGCGTGTGCGCATCACCGGGTCGAGCGAGCCGTGCAGATGCAGCGTGGGAACGCGTACAGGGCGCTTCATGCGCCGGTTGAACTGGATGCCGTCGGGACGGGCCATCGACCGCACCATCCAGCGGTACGGCTCGACCGAGCAGTGCGCCGTCGACGGGATCGTCATGGCACGGCGGTAGGTCTCCACCGACTCGTCGTCCGGCAGCCGCGGCCCCGACCAGTCCCGCACCAGACGCCCCACCAGAGCGGCGTCGTCCGCGACGAGTTGACGCTCCGGAACCCACGGCCGCTGGAACCCCCACACGTACGAGGCCGCGGAGGTCTGCTTGCGGTCCGACAGCATCGCCGAGCGCCAGCGCCGCGGGTGCGGCATCGAGGAGACGGCGAGACGGCGCACCAGCTTGGGGCGCATCACCGCCGCCGTCCACGCGAGGTACCCGCCGAGGTCGTGCCCCACGAGCGCGGCGTCCGGCTCACCGAGCGACCGCACGACGCCCGTGATGTCGAGCGCGAGGTTCGCCGGGTCGTAACCGCGCGGCGTACGGTCGCTGCCGCCCACGCCCCGCAGGTCCATCGCGACCGCACGGAAGCCCGCGTCGGCGAGCGCCACCATCTGGTGCCGCCAGGTCCACCAGAACTGCGGGAAGCCGTGCAGGAGCAGCACGAGCGGCCCATCACCCATCTCGGCGATGTGGAAGCGGGCACCGTTGGCGGCGACGTCCCGGTGGGTCCACGGTCCTTCGATGCGTACGAGTGACGTCGGTTGGGCCGGATGGGGGGCGGGCGTGGCGGGGTCCGTCATGAAGACGAGCGTGCCACAGCCGCAGCCTTCTCACCGCCACGGTCGAGGGTGGCGCCCACGGTGGGCGCGGGGGTCATCGAACGCGGGTGCGGCTTCACGTTCTGCAGTACGGCAGCCGTCTCCTTGGCCGAAGCGGCGGCCTTCTGCGGACCCTTGCCCTTCTTGGCCTTCTTGGCGAAGACGACGCCGATCAGGGCGAGCACCCCCGCGACCAGCACGTTAGCCGCGAAGGAGAGCACGAAGCAGATGGCCATGTTCCAGCCGCTCCAGGTGCGGATGCCGTACGCCAGGGCGAAGCTCAGCATCGGCAGCGAGAAGAGCAGCACCGCCCCCGCCGCGGCGAACGCGCCACCGCCTACCGCACCCCGCTTGACGTCCTGCCGCAGCTGGGCCTTGGCCAGCGCGATCTCGTCGTGCACAAGCGCCGACATCTCGCTGGTCGCCGTGGAGACCAGCTGGCCGAGGCTGCGTTCGGTGCCGACGGGCCCGTCGGGTGCGCTCATCGCTTCTCCCCATTCTCCGTAAGCCTGCGTAAGCCTGCTCACATACGTCTGTTCCGGTACGACCGCTCAGCTCAGTCTGCGCAGTCAAGTCTGCTCAGATCATGCCGGACCGTCGTCTTCGGCGCGTGCCCCGGCCGACACTTCGGCAAGCCTGCGGTGCTCGGCCGCCTTCTTCTCATAGATCGCGGCCATCCGCAGGTGGTACTCCGGCTTGTCCTGTTCGTACACGTCCGGGATGCCGTCGAGGTCGTCGTCGCGCTCCTCGGCGTCGTACAGCGCGCGGTAACGGGCATTGCGCATCTTGAGCAGGATCCCGGAAAGCACGGCCGCGATGAGAGAGCCCATCAGGACGGCTGCCTTGATCTCGTCGGTGAGCAGCGGGTCATCGGTGAAGGCGAGTTCGCCGATCAGGAGCGAGACGGTGAAGCCGATACCGGCCAGCGAGGCGACCGCGAAGACGTCCGGCCAGGCCAGTTCGTCGTTGAGTTCGGCCTTGGTGAACCGTGCCGCGAGCCAGGTGCCGCCGAAGATGCCGACCGCCTTGCCGACCACGAGGCCGAGCACCACGCCGAGCGTCTCCGGCTGGCTGAACACGTCCCCGAGTGCGCCGCCCGACACCGCGACACCGGCGCTGAACAGCGCGAACAGCGGTACGGCGAGTCCCGCGGAGAGGGGACGCACCAGATGCTCGATGTGCTCACCCGGGGAGTGCTCCTCGCCCTCGCGGCGGCTGCAGCGCAGCATCAGGCCCATCGCGACACCGGCGATCGTGGCGTGGATGCCGCTGTTGTACATCAGCCCCCAGATGACCAGGGCCAGCGGGACGTAGACGTACCAGCCTCGTACGTTCTTGCGGAGCAGCAGCCAGAAGACGACGAGGCCGACGACCGCGCCGCCGAGCGCCGCGAAGTTGAGGTCGCTGGTGAAGAACACCGCGATGATCAGGATGGCGAAGAGGTCGTCGACGACGGCGAGGGTGAGCAGGAAGGCGCGCAGCGCGGACGGCAGCGAGGTGCCGATGACCGCGAGGACGGCGAGCGCGAAGGCGATGTCCGTGGCGGTCGGCACCGCCCAGCCGGCCATGGAGCCACCGCCGACCGTGTTGACCAGGACGTACACGAGAGCGGGTGCGGCCATGCCGCAGAGCGCTGCGATGACGGGCAGCGCGGCGGCCTTCGGGTCGCGCAGATCGCCCGCGACGAGCTCACGCTTGAGTTCGATTCCGGCGACGAAGAAGAAGACGGCGAGCAGTCCGTCGGCCGCCCAGTGCTCGATGGAGAGGTCGAGGCCGAGGGAGCCGGGCCCGAAGTGGAAGCCGCTCACGGACTCGTACGATCCGCCGGCGGTGTTCGCCCAGATCAGTGCGGTGACGGCGGCGACGAGGAGGAGGACACCGCCGACGGTCTCGGCACGCAGCGCGTTCGCGACGAAGTTCCGTTCGGGCAGCGAGAGCCGTCCGAGAACCTTGTGCTTGTTGGGGGGTGTGTTGGTGGGTGCGGGCGCGGCCACGGGGGTCGACCTCCGGTCGGTAGGCAGGACAAAACACTTGCCGACCAGACTTCCCGGCGCACCAGTTGCTGCTTGTCTTCTTCTTGTCGCGTTGTTGACGTGGTCCTCAGCGTACTCAACGTGGGCCTGACGTGCGCGAGGTCTATCCGGTGATCTTCACTTTAAGCACAGAAGGGCCACCCGGCGCGGTGCCGGATGGCCCTTGGGTGCGGGGGCACGGGCTGCCCCCGCGGATCAGTCCTCGCTCGGCGCGGCCGGCAGCTTGGTCTGGATCAGATCCATCACGGAGGAGTCCGTGAGCGTGGTGACGTCACCCAGCTCGCGGTTCTCGGCGACGTCGCGGAGCAGCCGCCGCATGATCTTCCCGGAGCGCGTCTTGGGCAGCTCGGCCACCGGAAGGATGCGCTTCGGCTTGGCGATCGGGCCAAGGGTCGTGCCGACGTGGTTCCGCAGGTCCGCCACGAGGCCCTCGTCGTCGGCGTTGGCGGTTCCCCGCAGGATCACGAAGGCGACGATGGCCTGGCCGGTGGTCTCGTCCGCGGCGCCCACGACCGCGGCCTCGGCGACCGACGGGTGCGAGACGAGTGCCGACTCGACCTCGGTGGTGGAGATGTTGTGCCCGGACACGAGCATCACGTCGTCCACCCGGCCGAGGAGCCAGATGTCGCCGTCCTCGTCCTTCTTGGCGCCGTCCCCGGCGAAGTACTTGCCTTCGAAGCGCGACCAGTACGTGTCGAGGAAGCGCTGGTCGTCGCCCCAGATGGTCCGCAGCATCGACGGCCACGGCTCGGTCAGGACGAGGTAGCCGCCACCGCCGTCCGGCACTTCGCGCGCCTCGTCGTCGACGACGGTCGCGGCGATGCCGGGCAGGGCGCGCTGGGCGCTGCCCGGCTTGGTCTCGGTCACGCCCGGCAGCGGCGAGATCATCATGGCGCCGGTCTCGGTCTGCCACCAGGTGTCCACGATGGGGCACTTGTCGGCGCCGATGTTCTTCCGGTACCACATCCAGGCCTCGGGGTTGATCGGCTCACCGACCGACCCGAGGACCCGCAGGCTGGAGAGGTCGAACTTCGCGGGGATGTCGTCGCCCCACTTCATGAACGTACGAATGGCCGTCGGCGCGGTGTAGAGGATCGTCACGCCGTACTTCTGGACGATCTCCCAGAAGCGCCCCTGGTGCGGGGTGTCGGGCGTGCCCTCGTACATGACCTGCGTCGCGCCGTTCGCCAGCGGGCCGTACGTGATGTACGAGTGCCCGGTGACCCAGCCGATGTCCGCCGTGCACCAGTAGACGTCGGTCTCCGGCTTGAGGTCGAAGACGGCGTGGTGGGTGTAAGCGGCCTGCGTGAGATAGCCGCCGGAGGTGTGGAGGATGCCCTTCGGCTTACCCGTCGTACCCGACGTGTAGAGGATGAAGAGGGGGTTCTCGGCGTCGAAGGCCTCCGGCGTGTGCTCGGCGGACTGGCGCTCGGTGAGCTCGTGCCACCACACGTCGCGGCCCTCGGTCCACGCCACGTCCTGGCCGGTGCGGCGCACGACGAGGACGTGCTCGACGGAGCTGCCCTCGCGCGACACGGCGTCGTCGACCGCGGGCTTCAGGGCTGCGGGCTTGCCCCTGCGGTAGCCGCCGTCGGAGGTGATGACGACTTTGGCGTCGGCGTCCTTCACGCGCGTGGCGATGGCGTCGGCGGAGAAGCCGCCGAAGACCACGGAGTGCGCGGCACCGATGCGGGCACAGGCCAGCATCGACACGACGGCCTCGGGGATCATCGGCAGATAGACGGCGACGCGGTCGCCCTGCCGGACGCCCAGCTCGGTCAGCGCGTTGGCGGCCCGGCTCACCTCGTCCTTGAGTTCGGCGTAGGTGATGGCCCGGCTGTCGCCGGGCTCACCCTCGAAGTGGATCGCCACACGGTCGCCGTTGCCCGCCTCGACGTGACGGTCGACGCAGTTGTACGCGACGTTGAGCTTGCCGTCGGCGAACCACTTCGCGAACGGCGGGTTCGTCCAGTCGAGTGTCTCGGTCGGCTCGGTGGCCCAGGTCAGCCGGCGGGCCTGCTCGGCCCAGAAGCCGAGCCGGTCAGCCTTGGCCTGTTCGTACGCCTCCGCGGTGACGTTGGCGTTGGCCGCCAGGTCGGCCGGCGGCGCGAACCTTCGCTCTTCTTTAAGAAGGTTGGAGAGGGAGGACGGCTCGCTCATACTTCCCTCGCCTTCCTCAGAAGGTTGGCCAGGCTTTCGTTGCTCACGACATCTCCCATTCCCAGGGTGTCCGTTGTGTCCAAAGCCACAGCTCATCAGACCGGAACCCCTGGTGACAAGAGCTTGCCGAAAATTGGTTTAGACCTTTACTCGCCCTGGCGGTTCCTCGCGCGGTTCTCCCTGATGCGGTGACGGTGTCACCTGGTCGAATACGTCGTCCGGGCTGTCGGTCAGCAGATAGGCCTGCGCCTCGCCGACATGGAAGTACATGCCATGCAGTTCTAGGGAGCCCTCGGCCACGCGCCGCGCCACGGACTCGTGGCCGCGCAGATGCGTCAACTGCTGGACCACATTGGTCAGGCAGAGCTGCTCGACCGCGTCGGCGGGGGCCCGCCCGGCGAGCCGCGCCCAGCCCTCCTTCTCGTGCGCGGCCATGCGCTCGAGGCTCGGCACCCCGTGCCGCAGCCACCGCTTCAGGGGCGTCTGGGCGCCCCCGGGCGGAGTGGTGAGCAGCGCCTGCATCGCCCCGCACCCGGAGTGCCCGCACACCGTGATGGACCGCACCTGCAGCACGTCCACCGCGTACTCGATCGCCGCGGCCACCGAGTCGTCGCCGCTCTCGGCGCCCGGCAGCGGGACGAGGTTGCCGACGTTCCGGACGACGAAGAGGTCGCCTGGGCCGCTCGACGTGATCATCGACGTGACGAGCCGGGAGTCGGCGCAGGTCAGGAAGAGCTGCGAGGGCTGCTGTCCCTCGCGTGCGAGCCGGGCAAGCTCCCCGCGCACGTGCGGCGCCGTGTTCCGCTGGAACGCGCTGATCCCGCTCGCCAGTTGATGCCCGCTGGGTCGCGTCTCGCCCTGCGGAACTTCCTGGGGGCGGTCGCAGTGGTGGTTGCGCCAGGCCGTCCAAGGGCGGCAACAGGAGTGCGACGCTCCGCCAGGCTCCCGGCCCCGGTCGAGCGAGGGATAGCCCTTCGCGGGTTCGGCCATCCGCGTCCCGGCGCGCCCGGTCACCTCGACGGTGCCGCCCTGCGCGGTGTGCGCGTCCTGCCAGCACTGCAGCGCTTCGTATGCCGCGTGGTCCATGAACGATCCGTCCAGCTCGATGATGGCCGAAGCGCCGTGGGGCACAAGATGCAGTGCCCTGCTGAGGCGCGGCACGGCAAGGAAGGTCAACTGCCCGCGCACGCGCACGTGGTGGACACCGTCCTCTTCGGTGTGGGTGATCCGGGTGCGGGCGAGGCGGTGCAGCGCGACGGCCACGGCGACGGCGACACCGATGGCCACGCCTTCGAGCACACCGAGGAGGACGACGCCGAGTGTCGTGGTGGTGTACACGAGGATCTCGCGGTGGCGGGTGATGGTGCGGATGTGGTTCAGGTTCACCATCTGGATGCCGACCGCCATCACCAGGGCGGCCAGCGCGGCGAGCGGGATCAGCTCAAGCAGGGGGACCAGCAGCAGGGCGGCCACTACTACCCAAACGCCGTGCAGCATCGTGGAGTTCCGGCTGACGGCGCCCGCTCGTACATTGGCCACGCTGCGCACCGCGACCCCGGCGACGGGGAGCCCGCCGAGCGCTCCGGACACGGCGTTGGCGGCGCCCTGGCCGAGCAGTTCGCGGTCGAGGTCGGAGCGGATACCGCCGGCGCGCGGGTCTCGCCGCGCGGAGACGAGCTTGTCCACGGCGACGGCGCCGAGCAGTGACTGCACGCTGCAGACCAGCGTGACCGTGAGGACGGCGGCGACGAGCCCGAGGGCGGGCCCCTCCGGCATGCCGAGCAGCGCGTGACTGCGCCACGACGGCAGGTCGACCTTGGCCACGCTCAGCCCGGCGACCACGGCGACGGCCGTGGCCGCGGCGACGCAGACCAGGGGAGCCGGTACGACACGGAGGGCTTTGCCCGTACGCCCGGGGATCCGCGGCCAGAGCAGCAGGACCGCCAGGGTCAGCAGGCTGATCGACAGCGCCGCCGGATGAAGGTCGGCCAACTGGGCGGGCAGGCCACGGAGGTTGTCGACGACGGAGCTCTGCGGGGTGCCGCCGAGCACGATGTGCAGCTGGGCGACGGCGATGGTGACACCGATGCCGGCCAGCATGCCGTGTACGACGGCTGGGCTGACGGCGAGCGCGGTGCGGGCCACGTGCAGGCAGCCGAGGCCGAGTTGGCAGAGCCCGGCGAGAACGGTGATGGCGCAGGTGGTCCGCCAGCCGTACTGCTGGATGAGGTCGGCGGTGACGACCGTGAGCCCTGCGGCGGGGCCGCTGACCTGCAGCGGTGATCCTCCGACCCATCCGGCGACCAGGCCGCCGACGGCGGCGGCGACCAGGCCCGCCTGAAGCGGCGCTCCGGTGGCGAGCGCGATACCGAGGGACAGCGGAAGAGCGATCAGGAAGACGGCGATCGACGCGGAGACGTCGGCGCCGGCGATGCGGAACTTACGGAACTTGCCGGGCGGCGGCGCGTGGGGCTCGTGGTCGCGTGAGGCGTGGGCCGAGTCGGTGGCATGGGTGGGGACGCAGGCAGACATGTTTTCCCGTCTCCTCCGGGGCGGCGCGGTCGCGGGACAGGGGGCTCTCCGGGGGTCACCGGAGGGCGGGGTCGCGGCCGTGGGTCACGGCGTTGCAGCGGCGGGATTCTCAACTCTCGGTAAACGAATCGTAATGGAGAGTAAAGGTCGTGGATAGACAAACAGAGCAAATGGGGCATTAGATCACTCCGGAGGGTGAATAAAGCATTTTGTCGGCTTGTCGTACCACGTGGCTCATGGCCCCATGCGACGTTGGCGGCGCTGCGGCTCATTTCCGGACAAATGACTCCAACCGGCTTCCGTGGATGAGCCCTGAAGCGCCCCGCGGGCTCCCTGCAGCGCCCCTGCAGCCGTGCCCCGTTCGAAGCCGACTTGAAGGAAGAAGGTGGGCGGAAGATGGCCGCCACCCATAGGACCCAGCGGATCGCCGCGGGCACCACCGCCCTCGTGGCCTGTGTCGCGGTACTGGCCGGTTGCTCCAGCGGCGACACCGGCACCAAGGCAGGCGCACCGGGCGCCAAGAAGGCGTCTCCCGCCCCGGCCCCCAAGAGTGCGGTCCGCATGATCGGCGACGGCTCCACCGCCTTCACCGGACGTCAGCCGCACCTGCCCAAGCCCGAGCGGCTGAGACCCGGCCAGAAGCCGCCCCAGTTCGTGGTCTTCTCCTGGGACGGCGCGGGCGAGGACAGCCAGAAGCTCTTCTCGCACTTCCGCAAGGTGGCCAAGCGGAACGACGCCACGATGACGTACTTCCTCAGCGGCGTGTACATGCTTCCTGAGGCGAAGCGGAAGCTCTACGATCCGCCGGGGCATCAGGTCGGCAGCTCGGACATCGGCTTCAACGACCGCAAGGGAATCAAGGAGACCGTGAAGCAGCTCCGCGGCGCCTGGCTGGAGGGCAACGAAGTGGGCACCCACTTCAACGGCCACTTCTGCGGCGCCGGCCGCGGGGTGGGCGAGTGGTCGGTCGACGACTGGAAGAGCGAGATCAGCCAGGCCAAGTCCTTCGTGAAGGCCTGGAAGACGAACACGGGGATGAAGAAGGCGCAGCCGCTGCCCTTCGACTACGACAAGGAACTGATCGGCGCCCGCACTCCTTGCCTCGAAGGCCAGAAGAACTTCATGCGGGCGGCACGCGATCTGGGCTTCCGCTACGACACCAGCGGCGTCAACAACCAGGTGTGGCCCAAGAAGAAAGAGGGGCTCTGGGACCTGTCGATGCAGCTGGTCCCCATCCCCGGCCGCAAGTTCGAGACGCTGACCATGGACTACAACTTCATGGTGAACCAGTCCGGCACGACGTCGCAGGGCGACCCCAGCAAGCACGAGTACTGGGGTGACCAGATGCGCGACGGCCTGCTCGAGGGCTTCGACCGCGCCTACAAGGGCAACCGTGCCCCGCTGATCATCGGCAACCACTTCGAGTCCTGGAACGGCGGCACGTACATGCGCGCCATCGAGGAGACGATCGAGACGGTCTGCACCAAGCGCGGCGTGCGCTGCGTCTCCTTCCGCCAACTCGCCGACTGGCTCGACGCCCAGGACCCGCAGACCCTGGAGCGCCTCACCAAGCTCCCGGTCGGCAAGGCCCCGAAGGAGGGCTGGGCGTCCTTCCTCTCCGCCCAGCCCGCACCGGCCCCGAAGGGTGTACCGGGCGCTCCGGCGGACAAGCCGTAGCCCTTCGCCGCAGCCCCCTTCGGCCAGTTCAGGCCGTGGCGACGGTTCGCTCACGCAGTACGAAGTCGGGGTCGACCTGGGCAGCCAGGTCGGCGCCGACTCGTTCGTTGCCCCAGCTCTGCGCGTTCTTCAGGTGGAAGTGGACCATCTGACGGGTGTACTGCTCCCAGTCCCTGCGGTCGTACGAGGCGTCGACGGCGCTCTGAAGTGCCTGCAGGGCGCGGCGGTTGTCGTCCTCCAGGAACTCGAACCGGGGCGGGCGGCCCTTCTCCATGGCGCGCACCCAGTCCGAGTGCCCGACCGTCACCAGGAGGTCGTCGCCGACCTGCTCGCGCAGGAAGTCGATGTCGTCCTGGCCCTGCACCTTGTTGCCGACGACCGCGAGACCGATGCCAAAGTCACGTGCGTATTCCTTGTACTGGCGATAGACGGAGACCCCCTTGCGGGTCGGCTCGGCCACCAGGAACGTCATGTCGAAACGCGTGAACATGCCGGACGCGAAGGAGTCCGAACCCGCGGTCATGTCGACGACCGCGTACTCGTCGCGCCCGTCGACCAGGTGGTTCAGGAGCAGCTCCACCGCTCCCGTCTTGGAGTGGTAGCAGGCGACACCGAGGTCGGCTTCGGTGAACGGCCCTGTGACCATCAAACGCACGGCCGCGTCGTCGAGTTCCACCGGCCGCGCGCACGCGTCGTACACGGGGTTGTCCTCGCACACCCGCAGGATCCGCGAGCCCTCACCGGGCGGTGTCGTCTTGATCATCGTGTCGGCGGAGGCGATCCGCGGGTTGGAGCCGCGCAGATAGTCCTTGATCAGAGGGAGGCGCCCGCCCATGGCGGGCAGGGCGGCGGCGTCCGCCTCGTCGAGCCCGAGCGCGGGGCCCAGGTGCTGGTTGATGTCGGCGTCCACCGCGAGGACCGGTGCTCCGGCGGCGGCGAGGTGTCGGATGAAGAGCGAGGACAGCGTGGTCTTCCCGCTGCCGCCCTTCCCTACGAAAGCGATCTTCATGTTCACCAAGGGTAGCCGGACGATCACCTGCCGTATCGATGCGGCGTGAAGAAGACCACTCCTTCGTGGAGCGGGCGCCGGGGGTGCGTAGGGTCGTACTCATGAGTACGACAGCCGATCCGCTCGCGGCCCTGGGCGCACTGCCCGGCGTGGCCGACTCCGTGGACTCCGTGCGCAAGGCCGTGGACCGGGTCTACGGCCACCGGATCATGCGGCGCCGCAGCAATGAGATCACCTCGGAGGCGGCGCTGCGCGGCGCACGCGGCTCGGCGGCGCTCTCCGGTGCCGACTGGGCACTCGAAGAGGTACGCCGGCGCAGCGACTTCGGCGGCGACGGCGAGGCCCGCACGATCGGCGCGGCCCTGCGGTTGACCGCGGAAGCCGGTCAACTCCTGTCCATCTGGCGCCAGTCACCGCTCCGGGTCCTCGCGCGCCTCCACCTGGTGGCCGCAGCGGAGAACGACGAGACGGCGGGGCGGCCCCGTCTGGCGGGCGAGCCGGTCGACGAGCCGCTGGTCGAGCTGGAGGTGCCTGCCTCGGACGAGGTTGCGGGCCGCCTGGAGGCCCTTTCGCAGCTGATCATCGCGGGTGGCTCGGCGCCGGCGCTCGTGACCGCGGCCGTGGTGCACGGGGAACTGCTCAGCCTGCGCCCCTTCGGCTCGTACAACGGGCTGGTCGCGAGGGCGGCCGAGCGCATCGTCCTGGTGGGCAGCGGCCTCGACCCGAAGTCCGTCTGCCCGGCCGAGGCGGGCCACGCGGAACAGGGGCGCGCGGCCTACGTAGGGGCGCTCGACGGCTACGCGTCCGGGACGCCGGAGGGTATGGCGGCCTGGATCGCCCACTGCGGGCGTGCGGTGGAACTGGGGGCCAGGGAGTCGACGGCGGTCTGCGAGGCGATGCAGCGCGGCGCGGCCTGAAGGGCCCGGACACAGGGTTGCGGCGGTACGAAGAACTCTCGTACCGCCGCTGGCATGTTCACCGGGTTACCAAGCGTCCTCGAAGGTTGCCCATCAGGTCGGGAACTTTGCCCGTCACCTGGTGCGGCTGGCCCGTAATCGACGGGTCGACGTCGCGTGGGTGCTCGGTGTTCATGCTTCGGTCCGTGGGGCCTTGATTGCGTTTAAAGGTCATCCTCTCGGATGTCCTTGGTCTCGCGGGCCGTTGACTCCTTTGTACTCCTGTCCTGGGGTGAGCGGAAGTCCTGGCGCTACTTCTTTACTTTTAGGTTCAAACGAGGGTGAATCGGGCGCGTGAACTCCTGCGACGGCTCACAAACCACACAAGGCCCGCTGTGGCCGCCGCGGCGCTCACGGCTGCCACCGCGACGAGAGCGGGCCGGGACGGCTTCTGGCGCCGTTCCTTGAGCCGGACCGGGCGGTGGAAGTCGAGAATCGGCCACCCGCGCGCGAGAGCCTCACGACGCAGTGCGCGATCGGGGTTGACCGCGTGCGGGTACCCCACGGACTCGAGCATGGGGATGTCGGTCGCCGAGTCGCTGTAGGCGTGGCAGCGGTCGAGGTCGTACCCCTCGGTCCTCGCGAGCTCCTTGATCGCGGCCGCCTTGGTGGGGCCATAGGCGTAGTACTCCACCTCGCCGGTGAAGCAGCCGTCGTCGCCGACCACCATCCGGGTCGCCACCACCCGGTCGGCGCCGAGCAGTTCGCCGATCGGCTCCACGACTTCGGCGCCCGAGGTGGAGACGATGACGACGTCCCTGCCTGCGGTGTGGTGCTCCTCGATGAGGGACGCCGCCTCGTCGTAGATGATCGGGTCGATCAGGTCGTGCAGCGTCTCCGCGACGATTTCCTTGACCTGCTGCACGTTCCATCCGCGGCACAGCGCGGACAGGTACTCGCGCATCCGCTCCATCTGGTCGTGATCGGCTCCGCCGGCGAGGAAGACGAACTGTGCATATGCGGTTCGCAGAACCGCCCTGCGGTTGATCAGCCCGCCTTGGTAGAACGACTTGCTGAAGGTGAGTGTGCTCGACTTCGCAATGACCGTCTTGTCCAGGTCAAAGAAGGCGGCTGTGCGAGGCAAGGAGTGGTTTTCCACAAGAGCGAGCATAGGCGCCCACCATTCGGCGTAAGGTGAGGCGCGTGGGTTTGCCTGAGAAGGCTCTCGGGTACACCATGGAAGTCACGGATCGTTCGCGACCGTGCTAACCCGGTCTGGCTCCTCCCCCCCCGAGTCGGACCGTGGGGACGACCCCCGCTCTCCCCCCCGGCGGGGGTCGTCGCATGTCCGGATGGGTTTTCCGGGCCCCTTTCGAACCTCATCTGATCGCCAGGCGCCGTCTGACGGCTGTTTCGACGATCTTTCGCATGCTCAAGATTCGTCACCGTGTGTAGCCGTGAGGCTGCTCTGTGGAAGCCTTCGAGATGTCACCGGTATGGGTGAAGGGGATATTCACAGCCTGCGTCTTGTCCACAGTTATTGACCAAGATCCACACGTTATCCAGGACCGCTGCACGCTGATTCCGCTGGTTCTGCACGCGAAGTTCATGGCCGGATTGCTTTGGCCGACTCATCGCTGATGTGGAACGCGGCATTCAACGGGCTTGCAGTGAGAGGGGGCTGGAGATCGTGGCTGGAGTGATGACACGTGACGGGTCGCCGTCGTCCGACGGACGGCAAGGCGGACCGCTGATCGTCACGGAGGACGTGGACCTGCTGGACGACCTGCTGCGGCTGTGCGCCGCCGCGGGGGCGCGGCCCGAGGTGCAGCACGGCGTGCCGGAGCGCAGAGGCGGCTGGGACGCGGCCCCGCTGGTGCTGGTCGGGGACGACGCGGTGCACCGGGTGCGGGGCGCCGCGCGCAGGCGCGGGGTCGTGCTGGTCGGGCGGGACCAGGACGACTCCGGGGTATGGCAGCGCGCGGTGGAGATCGGCGCCGATCATGTGCTGGTCCTGCCCGACGGCGAGCGATGGCTGGTGGACCGCATCGCCGATGTCGCCGAGGGCGTGGGGCGGCCCGCTCTCACGGTGGGGGTGATCGGCGGCAGCGGAGGAGCCGGCGCCTCGACGCTGGCCTGCGCCCTTGCCGTCACGGCGGCCCGCGCGGGGCGGCGCACGATGCTGGTGGACGCCGACCCACTCGGTGGCGGGCTCGATGTGCTGCTCGGCGGCGAGGCGGCCGACGGACTCCGCTGGCCCGCCTTCGCGCAGTCCAGGGGTCGGGTCGGCGGGGGCGCGCTGGAGGAGTCACTGCCCGAGCTGCACTCCCTGCGGGTCCTGAGCTGGGATCGGGGCGATGCGGTGGTCATTCCGCCCGAGGCCATGCGGGCGGTGGTCGCCGCGGCCCGCAGGCGGGGAGGCGTGGTGGTCGTGGACCTGCCGCGCCGCGTGGACGAAGGAGTGGCCGAGGCGCTGGCCCAGGTAGACCTGGGGCTCCTGGTGGTTCCCGCGGAGCTGCGCGCCGTCGCGGGGGCCCGGCGGGTCGCCTCGGCGGTGGGAATGGTGCTGCGGGACCTGCGGGTGGTGGTCGGCAGGGGCGGCACCGGTCGCGCGGGAGGCGGCGGACGCGACGGCGTCGGGGTCCACGACGGCCTGGGGGGCTTCGAGGCGGAGGAGGTCGCGCGGCTGCTCGGGCTGCCGCTCGTCGGCGAACTGCCACGGGAAGCGGATCTGTTGGCCGCGCAAGCCGGGGGTGTGCCGCCCGGAGGCGCCGTGCGAGGTCCCCTGGCGCGGTTTTGCACGGCCTTCTGGGACCGGGTCCCGGTCGACGCCACCGGAGGCGGCTCATGAGCGCCGTCGTCGGGGCCAGGATGCTGGACGGAGTGCGCCTGTGGCTCGCGGAGAACGGCACGGAGCCGACTCCGGCCCGCGTCGCCGAGGCGCTGCGCGCCCAGGGAAGGGTGCTCGGCGACGCGGAAATCCTGGGCACGGCGGCGCGGCTGCGATCGGAACTGGTGGGCGCGGGGCCCCTGGAGGCGCTGCTCTCGGACGACTCGGTGACCGATGTGCTGGTGTCCGCGCCCGACCGGGTGTGGGTGGACCGCGGCGGAGGCCTTGAGCTGACCGGGGTGTCCTTCGAGGACGCGGCGGCGGTGCGGCGGCTCGCACAGCGGCTCGCGGCCGTGGCGGGACGCCGGCTCGACGACGCCAGGCCCTGGGTGGACGCACGGCTTCCGGACGGCACCCGTCTCCACGCGGTGCTGCCCCCGGTCGCCGTCGGATCGACCTGCCTCTCCTTGCGTGTCGTACGCCCCCGGGCCTTCACCCTCGCGGAACTGACCGCGGCGGGGACGGTGCCGCCGGACGGGGCCCGGGTGCTGCGGGCACTGCTCGACGCCCGGCTCTCGTTCTTGATCAGCGGCGGGACGGGTTCGGGCAAGACGACGCTGCTGAGCGCCCTTCTCGGCCTTGTCGGGCCGGGGGAGCGGATCGTGCTCGCCGAGGATTCGGCGGAGCTGCGCCCCGATCACCCCCACGTGGTGCGCCTGGAGGCCAGGCCCGCGAACCAGGAGGGGGCCGGTCAGGTCGGCCTCGACGACCTGGTGCGGCAAGCGCTGCGGATGCGCCCCGACCGGCTGGTCGTGGGCGAGGTGCGGGGCCCGGAGGTGGTCCACCTCCTGGCCGCTCTGAACACGGGACATGAGGGCGGCTGCGGCACGGTCCACGCCAACGCCGCGGGGGATGTGCCCGCCCGTCTTGAGGCGCTCGGGACGGCGGCGGGGCTCGACCGGGCGGCCCTCCACAGCCAAGTGGCTGCGGGGCTGTCCGTGGTGCTCCATCTCGTACGGGACCGGGCGGGTCGGCGGCGCATCGCCGAGGTGCATGTCCTGGAACGCGACCCCTCCGGCCTCGTGGTGACGGTGCCGGCCCTTCGGTGGGGCGAGAAGGAGTTCGTCCGGGAGAGGGGCTGGGAGCGGCTGAACTCGCTTTTGTCGACCGCGGGTTGGAGTGGTGAGGGATGAGCGCGGTGGGTGTGGCGGCGGCTGTGTGCGCGGGAGGCTCGGCCTGGCTGGTGCTCGGGCGGGACCGGGAGCGGCGGCGGACGCGGGCGGTGCTCGGGCGCGAAGCCTTGGCGGAGCCTTCGGCATGGCGGCGGGCGGTGCTTCGCGTCGGCGGCCGGGTGGGGCACGAGTGGTGGTCTTTGGCGGGTGGGGCGGTTGTCGCGCTGCTCGGGGAGTCCTTGCTGCCGCTGGTCCTGGGAACGGCCGGGGTCCCGCTGATACGGCGCGTGCGGCGGGGCAGGGACGCCCGGCTCGAAGAGGAGCGCCGGGCCACCGAGGTGATCGCGCTGTGCGGGGCGCTCGCGGGCGAGGTGCGGGCCGGGCGGCAGCCGGGGGAGGCGTTGAGGACCGCGGCGGCCGGGGCTGGTGCCGGGCTCGGTGAGGCGCGGGCCGGAGTGCTGGCGGCGGCGCGGTTCGGCGGGGATGTGCCGGGGGCGCTGGAGGAGGCGGCGCGGGAGCCGGGGTCGCAGGGGCTCGTGGGGCTCGCGGCGTGCTGGCGGGTGGCGGTGGACCGCGGCGCCGGGCTCGCGGCGGGGCTCGAGCGGCTGGAGGGCGCGCTACGGGTGGAGCGGGACCAGCGCGCTGACCTGCGGGCCCAGTTGGCGGGCGCCCGGTCTACGGCGGTGATGCTCGCGGGGCTGCCGGTCCTCGGGCTGCTCATGGGGAGCGCGCTGGGCGCGGAGCCCTTGCGGGTGTTGCTGCATACGGGAGCGGGGCTCGGATGCCTTGCGGTGGGCGGGGCCTTGGAGGGAGCCGGCGTGTGGTGGGCGCTGCGGATCGTACGGGGGGCGGAGGAGCGATGAGCCTTGTTGTTGTCCACAGGCTGGGGGTCGCCGCGTGGGGTGTGGCGGCCGTGTGGTGGCTGATGTCGGCCGCGCTCGCGGTGCGTCGTGAGCGGGCGGTTCGGGGGCGTACGGGAGCCGTGCTGGGGTTGGTGGAGCGGCTGCCGGAGGATCCGCGGAGGCATTGGGTCCGGTGTCGGGGCGTGGTGCGGGGGTGGCTGGCGGTGGCCGGGGCTGTGAGTGCCGGGTGGGTGCTGGTGGGCGGTGTCGCGGGGTGCCTGGTGGGGGTGGGCGCCGGGTACGGGGTGTGGCGTTGGTGGCGGGGGCGAGGGGCGCGCGTCGCTGAGCTCGACGCGGCGGAGGCCGCGCGGCAACTGCCGCTGGCCGCTGACCTGTTGGCGGCCTGTGTCGCTGCGGGCGCGGGGCCCGTCGTGGCCGCCCAGGCTGTCGGCGACGCGTTGAAGGGGCCGGTCGGGGAGCGGCTCGCGCAGGGGGCCGCGGAGGTGCGGCTGGGCGGTGAACCAGGCGACGCGTGGCGGCGGTTGGGCGCTATACCGGGCGCGGGCGCGTTGGCCCGCCTGCTGGAGCGGGCGGGGGACTCGGGGGCTCCGGCGGCCGAACCGGTGGCGCGTCTCGCAGCGGACTGCAGGGCGGAACGGAGTCGCGCGGCAACGGCGGCGGCGCGCAGGGCCGGAGTGCTGATGACGGCACCGGTGGGGCTGTGCTTCTTGCCGGCGTTCATCGCGGTGGGGGTGCTGCCTGTGCTGATCGGCCTGGCAGGCGGGTTGCTGAGCGGCGTCTGAGCAGCTCGACGGATTGATGTCTCGATGACGGAACGTACGGAAATTTCAAGGGGGTTGAGATGTGGGCACAGCTGTATGCGCGGGCGTTGAAGGTCAGGTCGCGCGCGGTGCGCAGGGACGCGGGGATGGTCACCTCGGAGTACGCGATGGGGCTCATCGCGGCGGTGGGGTTCGCCGGACTGCTCTACAAGGTGGTGACGAGCGGGCAGGTCAGGGCGGCGTTGCAGGCGGTCGTGGAGAAGGCACTCGATGTCCAGTTCTGAGCGGGCGCGGGGCGGCCGGGGCCGCGCTGGGGACCAAGGCTTCGTGACGGCTGAGGCGGCCGTGGTGCTGCCCACGCTCGTGCTGTTCACGATGGCGCTGATCTGGGCCTTGCTGACCGCGTCCGCGCAGATCCAGTGCGTGGACGCGGCACGGGCCGGGGCGCGTGCGATGGCCCGGCAGGACCCCGAGAGCGCGGCGGTGGCGGCGGCTCGGCAGGCGGCGCCGCGGGGTGCGGCGGTGACGGTGCGACGTGACGGCGATCTGGTGCGGGTGGCGGTCGTGGCGGACTCGCCGGGGCCTGGGGCGCTGGGGCTCGGGCTGCGGCTGCGGTCGGAGGCGGTGGCGTTGGCGGAGGAGACGGTGGGGGTGGGCGCGTGAGGGGGCGGGCCGGATGGCGGGCTGCCGGGCCCGCCTCGGACCGGGGAGCCGCCACGGTGTGGGTCGTCGTCGTGATGGCTGTGCTCTGCGTGGTGTGCGGCGCGGTCCTCGCGATGGGGCAGGTGATCGTGGCCCGCCATCGAGCCGGCGGCGCGGCCGACTTGGCGGCACTGGCGGCCGCAGACCACTGGACGGAGGGGCGTTCCGGGGCGTGCGCGAGGGCCGGCCGGGTGGCCGAGGTTCAGGGGGCGAGCCTCGTGCGGTGCGCGGTGCACGGCGAAATCTCGGACGTCACCGCGGCGGCGGGCTTCGGCCCGTTCGTGACGGAGGTCAGATCCCGGGCGGGCCCGGCGGGTCCGGTCGCTCCGACGCGGGAGCCCGCAACAGGGGCTGTGACGCCTACCGGATGGCAGCCGGAGGACAAGCCCCCGCGAGCCACCGGAGGGCTCTCAGGCCCCCTTGTGGCGCTTGCTGGGCGGTGGCCTGAGGCGAGGGCGGGGCCCATGTCCCGGCGTGTCGGCCCGGTGCGAGACCCGGGGCGCGCGACACGCGGTCCTTCAAGGCGTGGGCGCGTCCTTGAGGAGCGTGGTGAGGAGTCGGATCGCGCCGCGTTTGTGCAGCGGGTCGTTGCCGTTGCCGCACTTCGGGGACTGGATGCAGGAGGGGCAGCCGGCCTCACACTCGCAGGAGGCGATGGCCTGCCGGGTGGCGGTCAGCCACTCGCGGGCCGTGTGGAAGGCGCGCTCGGCGAAGCCCGCGCCGCCGGGGTGGCCGTCGTACACGAAGACGGTCGGCAGGAGCGTGTCCGGATGCAGCGGCACGGAGACGCCACCGATGTCCCACCGGTCGCAGGTCGCGAAGAGCGGCAGCATGCCGATGGAGGCGTGTTCGGCGGCGTGCAGGGCGCCGCCGAGGATCTCCGGATTGATCCGGGCGGCGTCGAGCTGGTCCTCGGTGACCGTCCACCACACCGCGCGGGTGCGCAGGGTGCGGGGCGGCAGGTCCAGCTTCGTCTCGCCGAGGACCTCGCCGGTGATCAGCCTGCGACGCAGGAAGGACACGACCTGGTTGGTGACCTCGACGGAGCCGTAACAGAGGCGGCCGGAGCCCCAGGGGATTTCGGTGTCCGTCTCCAGGATGGAGATGGCCGTGGTGTCGCGAGCGGTCGTGGAGTACGGCGGACCGGCCTCCTCGACCAGGGCGACCGAGTCCTCCAGGTCCAGACGGCGCACGAGATACGTACGCCCTTGGTGAAGGTGGACCGCACCCTCGTGGACGGCGGTGTGCGCGGCGGACGCGTCGACGGTGCCGAGCAGCCGGCCCGTGCCCTCCTCGACGATCTGGACGGGCTTCCCACCCTCGCCGCGGATGTCGGTGAGGTCGGCGGCCCGCTCCCTGCGGGTCCAGTGCCAGGCCTTCGTACGGCGGCGCAGCAGCTTCGCGGCCTCCAACTGCGGGAGCAGGTCCTCCGTGGCCGGGCCGAAGAGGGCCAGGTCGTCGTCCGTGAGCGGAAGTTCCGCGGCGGCCGCGCAGAGGTGGGGCGCGAGGACGTACGGATTGTCGGGGTCGAGGACCGTCGACTCCACCGGCTGCCGGAACAGCGCCTCGGGGTGGTGGACGAGATACGTGTCCAGCGGGTCGTCGCGGGCGACGAGGACGGCCAGCGCGCCCTGCCCGGAGCGCCCGGCGCGGCCCGCCTGCTGCCAGAGCGAGGCGCGGGTCCCCGGATAGCCGGAGATGATCACGGCGTCGAGGCCGGAGACGTCCACGCCGAGTTCGAGGGCGGTGGTGGCCGCGAGGCCGAGGAGCTCCCCGGAGTGCAGCGCTCGCTCCAGGGCGCGGCGTTCCTCGGGGAGATAACCACCCCGGTAGGCGGCCACGCGGTGGACGAGGGAACGGTCGACCTCGGCGAGGCGTTCCTGGGCGATCACCGAGATCAGCTCGGCGCCGCGCCGCGACCGTACGAAGGCGACCGAGCGGACGCCCTGGACTGTGAGGTCGGTCAGCAGGTCCGCCGTCTCGGCGGTGGCGGTGCGGCGGACCGGTGCGCCCTTCTCGCCGTGGAGGTCGGTGAGCGGAGGCTCCCAGAGGGCGAAGACGAGCTCGCCGCGCGGAGAGGCGTCGTCGGCGACCTCCTTCACGGGGAGTCCGGTGAGGCGTTCCGCGGCGATGGCCGGGTCGGCGGAGGTGGCGGAGGCGAGGAGGAAGACGGGATCGGAGCCGTAGCGGGCGCAGAGGCGGCGCAGGCGGCGCAGGACCTGGGCGACGTGGGAGCCGAAGACGCCGCGGTAGGTGTGGCACTCGTCGATGACGACATAGCGCAGAGCGCGCAGGAAGGAGGACCAGCGGGGGTGGGAGGGGAGTATCCCGCGGTGCAGCATGTCGGGGTTGGTCAGGACGTAGTTGGCGTACTGACGTACCCATTCGCGTTCTTCGACGGGGGTGTCGCCGTCGTACACGGCGGGGCGGATCGCGTTGCCGAGGGGCGCCGCCAGCTCGCGCACGGCCCGGCGCTGGTCGGCGGCCAGGGCCTTCGTCGGGGCCAGGTACAGCGCGGTCGCGCCACGCCCGTTGGGGGCTTCGGAGCCGTCCAGGAGGGCGGAGAGCACGGGGGTGAGATACGCCAGCGACTTTCCCGACGCGGTACCGGTGGCGACGATGACCGACTCGCCGTCCAGGGCGTGCTCGGCGGCGAGCGCCTGGTGGGCCCAGGGGTGCTCGATCCCGGCCGACCGGACCGCGGCGACGACTTCCGAACGGACGCGATCAGGCCAGACTGCATACCGGGCCTCGCGCGGGGGCAAGTGCTCCGTATGAGTGACGCGCGAAGCACGGCTCGGCCCCGCGGTGAGCCGGTCCAGGACCGTCCGTGGAGACGTGCGTACCGGGGCGCCCGCAGCGGGTCTTCCCGGTGGGGAAAAGTTGGCCATCGGCACCGAGTGTGTCACTGGCGGGATGGACAATGGTCCCAAGGCGTCGTGCACGCCTGCCTGTAAGTGATTGAATGCCATCGCGGCTGGCGATCCGTCCTGGGGGCTCTGCCGAGGTGTCCCGAGGGATGACCGCTCGATAGCAAGGTGCTGGAGGTTCCGTGGACCTGTCCCTGTCGACCCGTACCGTCGGCGATCGTACGGTCGTCGAGGTCGGTGGCGAAATCGATGTCTATACCGCGCCCAAGTTGCGCGAACAGTTGGTCGAGTTGGTGAACGACGGCAGTTTCCACCTGGTCGTCGACATGGAGGGCGTGGATTTCCTCGACTCCACCGGGCTCGGCGTACTGGTCGGCGGCTTGAAGCGGGTGCGTGCCCATGAGGGCTCGCTGCGCCTGGTCTGCAACCAGGAACGCATTTTGAAGATCTTCCGCATCACCGGCCTGACCAAGGTGTTCCCCATTCACACCTCGGTCGAGGAAGCGGTCGCGGCCACCGACTGAGAGCCGGATGCCCCGGGTCGGCTGCTTGCGCGGCCCGGGGGTGGCAGAACAGCAGGGGACCGGGCCCTCGGCCCGGCCCCCTGACAGCACGCGCGTATGTCCGAGGGGGATGCATGGCCACCGTTGAACTCCGATTCAGCGCGCTGCCCGAGCACGTCAGAACCGCTCGGCTCGTGGCGGCGGCGGTCGCGCGCAGGGCCGGAGTGGACGAGGCCGTCCTCGACGAGGTCAGGCTCGCTGTCGGCGAGGCCTGCACGCGCGCCGTCGGGCTGCACCAGAGCAACGGCGTCTCGGCGCCGGTGCGAGTGGCCCTGATCGAGGACGAGAAGCAGTTCTCCATCGAGGTCGGTGACGAGGCCCCCCACGCGACTCCCGGCGACCGGGCATCCGGCTCGGGGTCCGGTACGGCCGACGATCTGGAGGCCGAGGGTGAGGACGAGATGGGTCTCGCCGTCATCAGCGGGCTCGTGGACGACGTGGAGGTCACCGTCGGCGAGGGCGGTGGTCTCATCCGGATGACGTGGCCGACGGCCCCGGCGCCGCTCGTCTGAGCCGGTTCCCGAGCCGTACACGCGCCGGTTTCCGAGCCGGTTTCGGCCCGGCGGGTTTCGGCTCCGCCTCGCCACATCAAGGTCTTGCTCCCCACCCGGGAGCAGGGCCTTTTTCTTTTTCGATCATTGCCCCGGTCAATTGCCTCGGGGCTGCCGACCGCCGTCAACGGTTTTGGGGCATTACCGCTTTCGGGGTCAATCTGCGGTCGCGATCTTTTGCTGGGAAGCAATCTTGCGCCAATTCCGTTTGCGGCGCTCTGTTTTGATCAGGTTCAGCTACCTACAATCCGTCCACATCTTGAGCTCAGCCCCAGCTTCAAGGAGGACGAATGGCGGGGCTTTCTTCCCCTCATCAGTTTGACCATCCCTCAACCCTCGCAGCCGCAGTACTGACCGACGACAACCGCCTCATCGTGATGGTCATCGCGGCCGTCGCGGTCGCGGCGCTCGTGGTCGCCTGGGTCCTGGTACGCCAGGTGCTCGCGGCCGACGAGGGCACCGACAGCATGAAGAAGATCGCGAAGGCGATTCAGGAGGGCGCCAATGCCTACCTGGGCAGGCAGTTGCGCACTCTCGGTGTTTTCGCCGTCGTGGTGTTCTTCCTGCTCATGCTGCTGCCCGCGGACGACTGGAATCAGCGTGCCGGCCGATCGATCTTCTTCTTGATCGGTGCGGTGTTCTCGGCGACCACCGGCTATATCGGCATGTGGCTCGCCGTACGCAGCAATGTTCGTGTGGCGGCAGCCGCCCGAGAGGCCACTCCGGCGGAAGGTGAACCCGAAAAGGATCTCACCGCCGTTTCGCACAAGGCCATGAAGATCGCTTTCCGCACGGGCGGCGTTGTCGGCATGTTCACGGTGGGGCTCGGTCTTCTGGGCGCCTCCTGTGTGGTGCTCGTCTACGCGGCCGACGCGCCGAAGGTCCTCGAAGGTTTCGGCCTCGGGGCGGCGCTGATCGCGATGTTCATGCGTGTCGGCGGCGGCATCTTCACCAAGGCCGCCGACGTCGGCGCCGACCTGGTCGGAAAGGTCGAGCAGGGCATTCCGGAGGACGACCCGAGGAATGCCGCGACCATCGCCGACAACGTGGGCGACAACGTCGGCGACTGCGCGGGAATGGCCGCCGACCTCTTCGAGTCCTACGCGGTGACCCTGGTCGCCGCGCTGATCCTCGGCAAGGTCGCGTTCGGCGACTCCGGACTGGCCTTCCCGCTGATCGTTCCGGCGATCGGCGTCGTGACGGCGATGATCGGGATCTTCGCGGTGGCGCCACGGCGCTCCGACCGCAGCGGGATGACCGCCATCAACCGCGGATTCTTCATCTCGGCGATCATCTCCCTGGTGCTCGTGGCCGTGGCGGTCTACGTCTACCTGCCCTCGTCGTACGCCGACCTGGACGGCATCACGGACGCGGCGATCGCCGGACACGACGGTGATCCGCGGGTTCTCGCGGTCGTCGCCGTCGCGATCGGCATCGTCATGGCCGCGCTGATCCAACAGCTCACCGGCTACTTCACCGAGACGAACCGACGTCCTGTGAAGGACATCGGCAAGACCTCGCTCACCGGCCCGGCCACCGTCGTCCTGGCCGGTATCTCGCTCGGCCTCGAATCGGCCGTCTACACCTCGCTCCTGATCGGTCTTGGCGTGTACGGGGCGTTCCTGCTCGGCGGTACGTCGATCATGCTCGCCCTGTTCGCGGTGGCGCTCGCCGGAACCGGACTGCTCACCACCGTCGGCGTGATCGTCGCCATGGACACCTTCGGTCCGGTCTCCGACAACGCGCAGGGCATCGCCGAGATGTCCGGTGACGTCGAAGGCGCCGGCGCTCAGGTGCTCACCGACCTGGACGCCGTCGGCAACACCACCAAGGCCATCACCAAGGGCATCGCCATCGCCACGGCCGTCCTGGCGGCCGCGGCGCTCTTCGGCTCGTATCGCGACGCCATCGCGACCGCGGCCAAGGACGTCGGCGAGAAAATGGGCGACGGCGCTCCGATGAACCTGGTCATGGACATCTCCCAGCCCAACAACCTGGTCGGTCTGATCCTTGGCGCCGCGGTCGTCTTCCTCTTCTCGGGGCTTGCGATCAACGCGGTGTCGAGGTCGGCCGGAGCGGTGGTCTACGAGGTGCGGCGGCAGTTCCGCGAGCACCCCGGGATCATGGACTACTCCGAGGAACCGGAGTACGGGCGCGTCGTGGACATCTGCACCAAGGACGCGCTGCGCGAGCTGGCCACGCCAGGCCTGCTCGCCGTGCTCACGCCGATCGCCGTCGGCTTCTCGCTCGGCGTCGGCGCGCTCGGCTCGTTCCTGGCGGGCGCGATCGGCACAGGCACGCTGATGGCGGTCTTCCTCGCCAACTCCGGTGGCGCCTGGGACAACGCGAAGAAGCTCGTCGAGGACGGCAACCACGGTGGCAAGGGCAGTGAGGCCCACGCCGCGGTGGTGATCGGTGACACCGTGGGTGACCCCTTCAAGGACACCGCGGGCCCGGCGATCAACCCGCTCCTGAAGGTGATGAACCTGGTGGCGTTGCTCATCGCGCCGGCGGTCGTCCAGTTCAGCTACGGGGACGACGCGAGCGCGGGGATGCGGGCACTGATCGCGGTGCTCTCGATCCTGGTCATCGTCGGCGCGGTGTACGTCTCCAAGAGGCGGGGCATCGCCGTGGGCGACGAGGAGGAAGGTGGTACGGAGCGGGTGAAGAACTCGGCTGACCCGGCCGTCGTTTCGTAACGCCGGGTCAGACTCTGCCCAACACACGGGCGGGCGGCGCGCTTTGACGCGGCGTCCGCCCTTCGTGTGTCACGTGAGCGGTCCGGTGAGCCTTCTCATGCGCTCTGACCTTGGTGCAAATGGCTTCAATAGGGGTGGTAGCGGACCCCCGGCATGCGGTTGTAGCCCAGTTGGCGTGTAAGTTCCGGGGCCGAGAGCCATGGAAGGGACCAATCCGGTGAACAAGAAGCTTGCAGCCGCACTGTCCGGCGGTGCGGTACTGGTACTGGCGCTGTCGGGCTGCAGCGACGACGGCAACGAGAAGCTGGACTCCTGGGCCAAGGACGTCTGTGACTCGGTTCAGCCGCAGTCGAAGAAGATCGCCGCCGCCAATGCCGCGATCCAGAAGGAGACCTCGGACAACAGCTCTCCGGAGGACGTGCAGAAGACCGACTCCAAGGCGTTCCAGGACATGTCGGATGCCTACAAGGCGATGGGCGCCGCAGTGAAGGACGCGGGCGCCCCGCCGGTCGACGACGGCCAGAAGAAGACCGACGACGCGGTCAAGGAACTGAACGCCATCTCGAAGTCGTACGGCGACCTGAAGAAGAAGGTCGACGGCCTGGACACCAAGGACCAGGCGGACTTCGCGGACGGGCTCAAGAGCGTCGCGGGAGAGCTGGACAAGCTGAGCAAGAGCGGCAACAAGGCGCTGGAGAAGTTGCAGGAGGGCGAGGTGGGCAAGGCGATGCGCAAGCAGGACAGCTGCAAGTCGGCTAGCGCTACGCCTTCTGCCGCTTAGGGGTTGCCCCCCTTCTTTGACCTGTTGCTCCGGCCCCTGGGGGAGACCCCAGGGGCCGGAGCAACGGTGTGTCCGGACGCACCCGGCGGCTTGGGGCTGTGCCCACCCGTTCCGCCCATGCGGAACGCCTGCCCACAGCCGGAGCGGCTGTATCGGGTCACAATGAAGGGGTGAGTATCGCTAGCGCCCCCCTGCCCTCGTCCGATCGCGCCGACGTCTCCGCCCAGTTGCGGGAAGCCTTGCTGGCGGCCGACTTCACCGCTGACGGGCTGCTGGAGCTGCTCGGGGCGCCCGCCTACACGGCGCTCGCCCGCAGCGAGACCGTGCCCGCGCTGCGGGCCACCCGCGGTGAAGGGCCGCTGGAAACACTCGTACGTCTCTTCCTGCTGCAGCGTTCCGTGCCGCACGCGCGCGTGGCGGCCGTTTTGCCGGTCGGCCCGCTACAGGAGAGCGGTTGGCTCTCCGCGGCGGACGGTGAGGGTGCGCTGAAGGCGACGGTGGACGTGCGGCCCTACGGCGGGCCGAGCGGCGAGGACTGGTTCATCGTCTCGGACCTGGGGTGCGCGGTCGGCGGTGCCGGGGGCATCGGCAGCCACGAGGAAGGGGTCGTACTGGGAGTCGGCGGGGCGTCGACGACGCTCGCCGGGCTCACTGTGCGTACGCCGGTGGCCAGTGCTCTCGACCTCGGCACCGGCTCCGGCATCCAGGCGTTGCACGCCGCGCAACACGCGACCCGGGTGACGGCGACGGACCTCAACCCCCGCGCGCTGCACATCACACGGCTCACCCTGGCGTTGTCCGGCGCGCCCGAGGCCGACCTGCGCGAGGGCTCCCTCTTCGAACCGGTGGGCGAGGAGACGTACGACCTGATCGTGTCGAATCCGCCGTTCGTGATCTCTCCCGGAGCGCGGCTCACCTACCGCGACGGCGGGATGGGCGGGGACGATCTGTGCCGCTCGCTCGTTCAGCAGGCGGGGGAGCGGTTGAACGAAGGGGGGTATGCGCACTTTCTCGCCAACTGGCAGCACGTGGACGGTGAGGAGTGGACCGAGCGGCTGCGTTCCTGGGTGCCGCGCGGGTGCGACGCGTGGATCGTGCAGCGTGAGGTACAGGACGTCACGCAGTACGCCGAGCTGTGGCTGCGGGACGCGGGAGACCACCGCACGGACCCGGAGGAGTACGCGGCGCGGTACGACGCGTGGCTGGACGAGTTCGCCGCCCGCAATACCCGCGCGGTCGGCTTCGGGTGGATCACCCTGCGCAAGACAGGTGCCGGATCTGGTGCCGGATCAGGTGCCGCCGAGCCGTCCGTGACCGTGGAGGAGTGGCCGCATCCCGTCGAGCAGCCGCTGGGCGAGACGGTGCGGGAGTTCTTCGCACGACAGGACTTCCTGCGGACGCACGACGACGCCGCGCTGCTCGCAGGGCACTTCAAGCTCGCGGACGAGGTCATGCAGGAGCAGGTCGGGCTGCCCGGCGCCGAGGACCCCGAGCATGTCGTGCTGCGCCAGCACCGCGGGATGCGGCGGGCCACCAAGGTGGACACGGTGGGCGCGGGCTTCGCCGGCGTGTGCGACGGCACGCTGAGCGCCGGGCGGATCCTCGACGCCATCGCCCAACTGGTGGGCGAGGACCCCGTATTGCTACGGGACCGCACGCCCGCGCAGATCCGGCTCCTCGTCGAGCAGGGCTTCCTGGAACCGGCCGGCGCGTAGCGGGGCCGGCCGGCGTGTACCGGGTTCGGTCGGCGCACAACGGGTTCGGTCGGCGCACAACGGGTTCGGCTGGCGCTGCGAGGAACGGGCCGTTGGCGGTACGAGTACGGCGTGTCTCGTACGTTTCGGGGACATGGGTCCCCCGTTGTGGGTGGGATGGACGCAGGACATCGGCGACCGCTGGACGTACATCGAGAAGGTGGACTCCAGGCCGGTTCAGGCCGGGGGCCTCCGTTCACCCGGGGTTCGTGCCCTGGCTTCCCGAGCGTGTCAGGTTCCCCATCCGGGAACTCAGTACGGGGAGGCAGAGACATGGAGAGTGGACCAGCGATCTTCGCGGGCACGGTGTTCGCGCTGTTCGGAGCGGGACTGCTGCTGTGGACCGGAGCACGCGTGGCGCACCGCGCGCCGGTCGCCGACGGTGTGAACCCTGTCGCATCGGCGACGCTCGCCGCGCTCGCCGGATCGGCGGCGCTGGTACTCGGAGTGTGGTGTTTCACTCGTATGTGACCGGAAGAGGTGGGACCGCGGGGATGTACGGGCCGTAGGCCCGGCGTCGGCGGCGGGCCGGTGGTGAAGCCGGTGCTGAAGTCGGTGGTCAAAGGGCAGGTCGCCACTCCGGGCGGCAGGAATGGCGGTAGTCGGGTTACCGTTCGAGTGGCCGTTGCGGGCTTTTCCCGTTTGACACGGGGGCGGGATGTACCGTCACACTCCGCAGCGTCAGCGCAACTCAAGCGCATCGAGCGAGGCCACACAGCACGGCCACCGAGTACCGACCGGAGAGAAGAGCGAAGTTGTCCCCGACCAGCGAGACCGCAAAGGGCGGCCGCCGACTCGTCATCGTCGAGTCGCCTGCCAAGGCGAAGACGATCAAGGGTTACCTCGGCCCCGGCTACGTAGTCGAGGCGAGCGTCGGGCACATCCGCGACCTCCCCAGCGGCGCCGCGGAGGTCCCCGAGAAGTACACCGGCGAGGTGCGCCGCCTAGGCGTGGACGTCGACAACAACTTCGAGCCCATCTATGTCGTCAACGCCGACAAGAAGGCGCAGGTCAAGAAGCTCAAGGATCTCCTCAAGGACTCCGACGAACTCTTCCTCGCCACCGATGAGGACCGCGAGGGCGAAGCCATCGCGTGGCACCTCCTGGAGGTCCTGAAGCCCAAGGTCCCGGTCAAGCGCATGGTGTTCCACGAGATCACCAAGGCCGCGATCCAGGGCGCCGTCGCCAACCCGCGCGAGCTCAACAAGCGCATGGTCGACGCCCAGGAGACCCGCCGCATCCTCGACCGTCTCTACGGCTACGAGGTCTCGCCGGTCCTGTGGAAGAAGGTCATGCCGCGCCTGTCGGCCGGCCGTGTCCAGTCCGTGGCGACCCGTCTCGTCGTCGAGCGTGAGCGCGAGCGCATCGCCTTCCGCTCCGCCGAGTACTGGGACCTGACGGGCACCTTCGGCACCGGCCGCACCGGTGACGCGTCCGACCCCTCGCAGCTCGTCGCGCGCCTCACCACGGTCGACGGCAAGCGCATCGCGCAGGGCCGCGACTTCAACTCGGTCGGCCAGCTCAAGTCCGACACGCTGCAGCTGGACGAGGCCAACGCCCGTGCCCTCGCCACGGCCCTTGAGAACACCCGGTTCGCGGTCCGCTCGGTCGAGTCCAAGCCCTACCGCCGCTCTCCGTACGCGCCGTTCCGTACGACGACGATGCAGCAGGAGGCCAGCCGCAAGCTCGGCTTCGGCGCGAAGGCCACGATGCAGGTGGCGCAGAAGCTGTACGAGAACGGCTTCATCACCTACATGCGTACGGACTCCACGACGCTGTCCGACACGGCGATCGCGGCGGCTCGCGCGCAGGTCACGCAGCTGTACGGCAGCGACTACCTGCCGGACAAGCCCCGCACGTACGCCGGGAAGGTCAAGAACGCGCAGGAGGCGCACGAGGCGATCCGCCCCTCGGGTGATCGTTTCCGCACGCCCGCCGAGACCGGCCTGACCGGCGACCAGTTCCGGCTCTACGAGCTGATCTGGAAGCGGACCGTCGCCTCCCAGATGAAGGACGCGACCGGAAACTCCGTCACGGTGAAGATCGGTGGCACGGCCGCCGACGGCCGCGACGCCGAGTTCAGCGCGTCCGGCAAGACCATCACCTTCCACGGCTTCATGAAGGCCTACGTCGAGGGCGCGGACGACCCGAACGCCGAGCTCGACGACCGTGAGCGCAGGCTCCCGCAGGTCAGCGAGGGCGACGCGCTGTCCGCCGACGAGATCACGGTCGACGGCCACGCGACCAAGCCGCCGGCCCGCTACACCGAGGCCTCGCTGGTCAAGGAGCTCGAAGAGCGCGAGATCGGCCGCCCGTCGACGTACGCGTCGATCCTCGGCACGATCCTCGACCGCGGCTACGTCTTCAAGAAGGGCACCGCCCTGGTGCCCTCCTTCTTGTCCTTCGCCGTGGTCAACCTCCTGGAGACGCACTTCGGGCGGCTCGTCGACTACGACTTCACGGCACGCATGGAGGACGACCTCGACCGCATCGCGCGGGGCGAGGCGCAGTCCGTGCCGTGGCTGAGGCGCTTCTACTTCGGCGAGGGTGACGACGCGGGCGCCGCCTCCAGCGCGGGCAACGGCGACGGAGATCACCTCGGCGGGCTCAAGGAACTGGTGACCGACCTCGGCGCGATCGACGCCCGGGAGATCTCCTCCTTCCCCGTCGGCGACGGCATCGTGCTGCGGGTCGGCCGCTACGGCCCGTACATCGAGCGTGGCGAGAAGGACGCGGAGGGCCACCAGCGTGCCGACGTGCCCGACGACCTGCCGCCGGACGAGCTGACCGTCGAGTACGCCGAGGAGCTGCTCGCCAAGCCGAGCGGTGACTTCGCGCTCGGCACCGACCCCACGTCGGGCCACGAGATCATCGCCAGGGACGGCCGTTACGGCCCCTACGTCACCGAGGTGCTCCCCGAGGGCACCCCGAAGACGGGCAAGAAGGCGGTCAAGCCGCGTACGGCGTCGCTCTTCAAGTCCATGTCGCTCGACACGGTGACGCTCGCGGACGCCCTGAAGCTGATGTCCCTGCCGCGTGTGGTCGGGACGGACGCCGAAGGCGTGGAGATCACCGCCCAGAACGGCCGCTACGGCCCGTATCTGAAGAAGGGCACGGACTCGCGCTCCCTGGAGACCGAGGAGCAGCTCTTCAACATCACGCTCGAAGAGGCCCTCGCGATCTACGCCCAGCCCAAGCAGCGCGGGCGGGCCGCGGCCAAGCCGCCGCTGAAGGAGCTCGGCGAGGACCCGGTCAGCGGGAAGCCCGTCGTCGTCAAGGACGGCCGCTTCGGGGCGTACGTCACGGACGGCGAGACCAACGCGACGCTGCGGGCCGCCGACAGCGTCGAGGACATCACCGCCGAGCGGGGCTACGAACTGCTCGCCGAGAAGCGGGCCAAGGGTCCGGCCAAGAAGACCGCCAAGAAGGCCCCGGCCAAGAAGACCGCCGCCAAGAAGACGGTCGCCAAGAAGACGGCTGCCAAGAAGACGACGGCCGCGAAGAAGACCACTACGAAGACGGCCGCCGCCAAGAAGACCGCGGCTTCGGCCACGAAGGCCGCCGACTCCGAGTAGGCAGCCGCCCGCACGGTCTCGTACGGCCCGTCTCGTGCGGCGCTGTGAATGTGTGAACCGAAGGGGCGCCCGTTTGTTCGGGCGCCCCTTCGGAGTGTCACACCGTGCGGATAGGCTGGACGGATGACGCGTGCAGAGCAGCCAACGGCCGGAAACCCGGCCCCCGACAACGCCCTGGTCGCAGATTCCCGAGAGCGTGCTGTCCGCGCCTTGCTGCGCGTGCCGCAGCTGAAGCGGCTCTGGAGCGCCCAGCTCGTCGGAGGTGTCGGCGATGCCCTCGCCCTCCTTGTCCTCGTCGTGCTGGCCCTGCAAGCGGCCATCGCCGAGGGCGCGTTCGGGGGCGGTTATCGCGGGGTCGCTTTCGCCATCACCGCCGTCTTCGGGGCACGCGTTCTCGCGACGCTGCTCTTCGGGGCCGTGCTTCTCGGGCCGCTGAGCTCCCTGACGTCACCGGACGGTCCGCTCGACCGGCGCTGGACGATGGTCGTGGCGGACGGCCTGCGGGCCGCGCTCCTGATCGTCGCGCCGCTGTGGATCGACTGGACCCCGGACAACGCGCTCGCGATGCTGCTGGTCACCGCCTTCGTGATCGGCGTCGCCGAACGCTTCTGGACGGTCTGCCGGGAGAGCGCGGCGCCCGCGCTGCTGCCCGCGCCGCCCCTGGAGGGCGCCACGGTCCGGCCGCTGCCGGACCACATGGACGCACTGCGGCGCCTCTCGCTGCGTACGGGATTCGTGGCGCTGCCCGTCGCGGCCGCCGCGCTTGTCGCCATCACGCTGATCGGGAACCTCCTCGGCGCCGGGCTCGACTGGTTCGAGGTGCACCAGGCGGGGCTCGGGTCGTTCGTCGCCGCCGGGCTCTTCGCGGCCTCGCTGTCGATCGTCTTCTTCCTCGAACTTCCCGCCACGCAGACGCCACGCGCGCGTAGTCCCCTCGAAGGGCTGCGCAGGCCGCGCACCGGCAGCGGCACCGACAGGGGCCGCACCGGCGCGATCCCGCTGCTCGTCGCCGCCTGCGCCGCGATCGCCGGGGCCGTGGCGGCCTCCGTCGCGGTCGCCGTGCTGCATGCCAAGGACCTGGACGGCGGGCCCGTCACGTACGGCCTGATCGTCCTCGCGCTGACCGGCGGCACCGTCGTCGGCATCCGTACCGCACCGTCGCTGCTGCCCTCGTTCTCGCGCCGCAGGCTGCTCGCGCTCGCCATCGCCCTCACCGGCGTCGCACTGCTCGCCGCGGGCCTCGTGCCCGACGTGACGACCGTGCTGCTGCTCCTGGCGCTCGCCGGGGTGGCCGCGGGCATCGCCGCGCACACCGGGCACGCGCTGCTCGACCAGGAGGTCGAGGACTACCGCAGGGCGCGCACGACGGAGCATCTCCAGGCGGTCGTACGCCTCTTCATCGCGCTCGGCGCGCTCGTGGCCCCCGTGGTCGCGGCAGCGATCGGGCCGCACCGCTTCGTCAACGGCAAGTTCGTGTTCGACCACGGAGGCGCCGCCTTCACGCTGATGCTGCTGGGCGCGCTGCTCCTGCCGGTGGCCGCGCTGGTCCTCGCCAAGATCGACGACCGCCAGGGTGTGCCGCTCCGTCACGACCTGCGGGACGCGCTGCGCGGCGGCGACGATCCCAAGCAGGGGACGGCGGCCACGGGCTTCTTCATCGCCCTGGAGGGTGGCGACGGCGCGGGCAAGTCGACGCAGGCCGAGGCGCTCGCCGAGTGGATCAGGGCCAAGGGCCACGAGGTCGTCGTGACGCGCGAGCCGGGGGCCACGCCGGTCGGCAAGCGGCTGCGGTCGATCCTGCTCGACGTGTCGTCGGCCGGGCTCTCGCACCGCGCCGAGGCACTTCTGTACGCCGCCGACCGCGCCGAGCACGTCGACACGGTCGTGCGCCCGGCCCTTGAGCGGGGCGCGGTCGTCATCTCCGACCGGTACATCGACTCGTCCGTGGCCTACCAGGGAGCGGGGCGCGATCTGTCCCCGACCGAGATCGCCCGTATCTCGCGGTGGGCGACGGCGGGGCTCGTGCCGCATCTGACGGTGCTGCTCGACGTGTCCCCGGAGGCGGCCCGCGAGCGGTTCACGGAGGCGCCCGACCGGCTTGAGTCGGAGCCGGCCGAGTTCCACGCGCGCGTGCGGTCCGGTTTCCTGACGCTCGCCGCTGCCGACCCCGGGCGCTATCTGGTGATCGACGCCACGCAGGAGCCGGAGGCGGTCACGACCGTCGCCCGGCATCGGCTCGACCTGATGCTGCCGCTCTCCGAGGCCGAGGTGAAGGCACAGGAAGAGGCCCGGAAGGCAGCCGAGGAAGAGGCGCGCCGCAAGGCCGAGGAGGAAGCCGCGCGCAAGGCCGAGGAGGAGCGGGTCGAGCGCGAGCGCCAGGAGCAGCTCGCCAAGCTCCGGGCCGAGGAGGAGGAGCGCAAGCGCCGCGAGCTGGAGGAGGCGCAGCGCCGCGAGGCCGAGCGCCAGGCCGAGGAGGCCAGGCAGCGCGCCGAGGAGGCCAAGCGCAGGGCCGAGGAGGAGCAGGCGCGACTGCTCGCCGAGGAGAAGGTGCGGGCGGCCGAGGAGGCGCGGCGCCGCCGGGAGGCGGAGGAAGAGGCGCGCCTGCGGGCCGAGGCCGACGCGCGCCGCCTCGAGAAGCAGCGCAAGGCGGAAGAGGCGCTGCTGCGGGCCGAGGAGGCACGACGGCTGGCCGCGGCTTCGGCGGCGGCCGCTGCCGCGGCGGCTTCTACCGCTACGACGGCGGTTGCTTCGACACCGAAGCCGACACCGACGACATCGAAGCCGGCATCGAAGCCGACGCCGAAGTCTGCTTCAGACCCGGCTCCAGCTCCGGCTCAGGCTCCAGACTCGGCTCCGTCCGGGTCCCCTTCGGACGCCGTACCGGACAATGAGACGACGGTGCCCACTCCCTTGGTGAAGCCGGGCGCACCCGCGCCGGGAGCATCCGTGCCGGGAGCAGCCGACGAGACCGCGGTGCTGCCGCAGGTGCAGGACGCCTCCGGCTCGGAGGAGACCGAGGTTCTGCCGCAGCCGCCGGTTCCGGGTGCTGCCGACGAGACCGCCGTGCTGCCTCCTGTACGGGAGGACAAGGTGCCGCCGGGGTACTTCCGCGACGAGCGGCCTGAGGCCGCGCCCGCGCCTTCGCCCGACGGAGGCAATGACCGCACCCGTGAGCTGCCTCAGGTCGACGAGCACGGAGAGCCGCGTCAGCGGCCCCGCTCGGACTGGGCGGAGGAGACTCCGCTGGACGATCTGCCTTCGCTGGCGGACGAGTTGCTGGGCGAGCCGGACGAGGACGAGGACGGCCGTGGCGGTGGCCGGGGGCGGAAGAGGCGCTGAGTCTCGCCGAGTGAGCGGCTCGCGTTGTCAGTGGCGTGCTCCACAATGAATTCGACAGCGCGGCATGCGGCGTGCGGCGCATGCCGTGAGGCGAGTGACGTGAGGTATGCGCCGCGGACGCGGAACGCAGGACGCCGAAACGCAGGACGCAGACGCAAGTGCGGGGAGCAGGGTGGAGGCGGTGACCGATGACCGTATGGGATGACCTGGTGGGCCAGGAGCGGGTGAGTGAGCAGCTCGGTGCCGCCGCCCGGGACGCCGACACACTGGTCACGGCCGTGTCCACGGGTGCCCCGCGGCCCGAGGCGTCGAAGATGACGCACGCCTGGCTGTTCACCGGACCGCCCGGCTCCGGGCGGTCCACCGCCGCTCGCGCCTTCGCCGCCGCGCTCCAGTGCACCAGCCCGGACCGCGCGCTCGGCGGCGCCCCCGGCTGCGGCTTCTGCGACGGTTGTCACACGAGCCTGGTCGGCACGCACGCCGACGTCGAGATGGTGCGTACGGACCTGCTGTCCATCGGCGTCAAGGAGACCCGCGAGCTGGTCAGACGGGCTCAGTTGTCGCCCGCCGTCGGCCGCTGGCAGGTCATCGTCCTGGAGGACGCCGACCGCCTCACCGAGGGCGCGGGCAACGTCCTGCTGAAGGCCGTGGAAGAGCCCGCGCCCCGTACCGTATGGCTGCTCTGCGCGCCCTCACTGGAGGACGTGCTGCCCACCATCCGCTCCCGCTGCCGCCATCTGACGCTGCGTACGCCTCCGGTGGACGCCGTCGCCGACGTACTCATCCGGCGGGACGGCATCGAGCCGGACGTCGCCGCTGCCGCCGCGCGCGCCACCCAGGGGCACATCGGCCGCGCCCGACGCCTCGCGACCGACCCGCGGGCGCGCGAGCGCCGCGCCGCCGTGCTCAAGCTGCCCATGCGGGTGGAGGACATCGGCGGCTGCCTGAAGGCCGCGCAGGAGCTGATCGACACGGCCGGCGACGACGCGAAGCAGGTCGCTGAGGATGTCGACGTCAAGGAGACCGACGACCTCAGGGCGGCGCTCGGCGCGGAGAAGGGCGGCCGGATGCCGCGCGGCACGGCGGGCGTCATGAAGGAGCTCGAGGACCGGCAGAAGCGCCGCAAGACGCGCACCCAGCGGGACAGCCTGGACCTGGCCCTCATCGAACTGACCGGTGTCTACCGCGACGTGCTGGCCCTGCAGCTCGGCTCGCGCGTGGCATTGGCCAACACGGAGGTGCTCGACATGCTGGAGCGCCTGGCGCGCGGCACGTCACCCGAGTCCACGCTGCGCCGCATCGAGGCGATCGGCGCCTGCCGCACGGCACTGGAGCGCAATGTGGCGCCGCTGCTGGCGGTGGAGGCGATGACGGTGGCGCTGCGGGCGGGGTAAGGCGGATCCGATCCCGCTGCTGCGGGAACTGCGGCCGTGACGAGTTGACGAAGTCACCCGTACGAGCACAATGTGTAACGCAACCAACGCATAGCGTTAGTCTCGCCTGATGCGCATCAGAGGACTCCGCACCCCCGCGACCGTGTTCTTGGCCGCCGGACTGCTCATTTCCGGCTGCTCGGCCAGTAGCTCGACGGCGGACGCGTCCATGGCCGCGCTGCCCCGCGCCACTCCGCAGGAGCTGGCTCCGTACTACGGCCAGAAGCTGAGCTGGCGCGAGTGCGGCGTCCCCGGCTTCGAGTGCTCCACGATGAGGGCACCGCTGGACTACGCGAAGCCGGACGGCAAGGGGATCAAGCTCGCCGTCTCCCGGAAGAAGGCCACGGGACCCGGCAAGCGCCTGGGCTCGCTCCTGGTCAACCCGGGCGGCCCCGGCGGCTCGGCGATCGGCTACCTCCAGTCGTACGCGGCTCTCGGCTACCCCGAAGAGGTCCGCGCCCGGTACGACATGGCCGCGGTCGATCCGCGCGGCGTGGCCCGCAGCGAGCCCGTCACCTGCCTCGACGGCAAGCAGATGGACGCGTACACGCAGACGGACGTCACCCCGGACGACCAGCGCGAGGCGGACGAACTGTCGGCTTCCTTCAAGAAGTTCGCGAGGGGCTGCGAGAAGCACTCCGGTGAGGTGCTGCCGCATGTCTCCACGGTCGAGGCGGCCCGCGACATGGACATCCTGCGCGCGGTGCTCGGCGACGAGAAGCTGAGTTACGTGGGCGCTTCGTACGGCACGTTCCTGGGGGCGACGTACGCCGGGCTCTACCCCGACCGCGTCGGCCGCCTGGTCCTGGACGGCGCGATGGACCCGTCCCTGCCGGCGCGCCGCATGAACCGTGATCAGACGGCGGGCTTCGAGACGGCGTTCCAGTCGTTCGCGAAGGACTGTGCGAGCCGGTCGGACTGCCCCTTGGGGGCGGGGAACGAGGCGGAAGCGGGCAAGCGCCTGAAGTCGTTCTTCGACGAACTGGACCGCGCGCCGATCCCCGCGGGCGGCTCCGACGGCCGCGAGCTCGGCGAGGCGCTCGCCACGACGGGCGTGATCGCGGCGATGTACGACGAGGGGGCATGGCCCCAGCTGCGCACGGCGCTGGCCGCGGCGATGAAGGACAAGGACGGCGCGCCCCTCCTCTCCCTCTCCGACAGCTACTACGAGCGTGAGGCCGACGGGACGTACGCGAACCTCATGTTCGCCAACGCCGCCGTGAACTGCCTGGACCTGCCCCCGGCCTTCAAGTCCGCCGCCGACGTGAAGAAGTCGCTCCCGGACTTCGAGAAGGCCTCCCCGGTCTTCGGCGAGGGCCTGGCCTGGGCCTCGCTGAACTGCGCGTACTGGCCGGTGAAGGCGACGGGTGGGCCGCACCGCATCAAGGCGGAAGGCGCGGCTCCGATCGTCGTGGTCGGCACCACGCGCGACCCCGCGACCCCCTACCGCTGGGCCAAGGCCCTGGCCGGCCAACTCTCCTCCGGGAAGCTGCTCACGTACGAGGGCGACGGCCACACGGCGTACGGCCGCGGCAGCAAGTGCGTGGACTCGGCGATCAACGCGTACTTGCTGGACGGCAAGGCTCCGGACGACGGTAAGCGCTGCTCGCAGGGGTGAAGCGGGCGCTGGGGCTCCGTCCGCCGGGTGTCCGCCGGGTGTCCGCCGGGCGTGTGCGGAGCACCCCCGGAAACTGTGTAGACTTGGCGTCGCTGCTGATCGCACCATAGGTGCGGGACGCGTGCGCCGCCTTAGCTCAGATGGCCAGAGCAACGCACTCGTAATGCGTAGGTCTCGGGTTCGAATCCCGAAGGCGGCTCTGTAGAAGCCCCAGGACTCACTCGCCGTGACCTGGGGCTTTTGCTTTTGCTCCTGTGGGTGCCGGTGCGCCTGCGGGTGCGGTGTTGGTGGGGTGGCGCGGTGGTGAGGGGGGCGCGTCTCTGTTGGGCGGCCGTGTCGGTCCGTGCGCTCCCCCCCCCGGGCGCACGGACGACACCGGCCCGGGCTGCGTCCCGGACGCGTGACCGGGCCTGAGGCCGGGCACAGGGATCAGTTTGGACCAACGGGTCGCCTCATTGGAAGATTTTTCTAGAAGAACGTTCTGCTTCTGAGTGTGTGTCGTGGTGGTGGCGGTGGGTGCGGTACCGGCGGCGGCCACTGCTTTAGTGGAGTGATTTTCTAGAAAAGAGCTCTAGAAGTGGGGTGACTGGCCTTGGGGTGTGGGTGCTCTAGGCTGGGTGCACCATGAGCCCCAAGCAGCAGCGCGGCGAAGAGACCGCCGACCGACTCCTGGACGCCGCGCTCCGGGTGTATGCCGACTCCGGAGAGCAGGGCGTGACCGTCGGTGCGCTCACCAAGGCCAGCGGTGTCAGTCTTGGGAGTCTCTACCATCACTTCGGCAGCGTCGACGGGCTCATGAGTGCTCTGCTGCAGCGTTGGCTCGGTCGTCTCCTCACCGAGCTGGCCGTTTCCGTGGAGCGTTCCCGTACGGCCCGGACCGGTATCCGCGCCCTCGTGCGGGCCTACCTGAAGTTCATCCAGGAGAACCCGGACGGCGCCCGGCTCCTGCACTCCTCGTACGCCGACCGGCTCGGCATGGCTCAGGCCCGGCAGCTCCGTGACGCGCAGGAGGCCAGGTTGTCGCCGCTGACCGTCTGGATGCAGCAGCACGTCGACTCGGGTGAGGTCGCCCCGCTGCCCATGTCCTTGGTCGAGGGGCTGGTCCTGGGGCCCGTCGTCGCGACCGCGCGCCGGTGGCTGGCTGGTTTCGACGACGTCGACCTCGATGAGGCCGCGCGGCTCCTGCCGGAGAGGATTTGGCGTTCTATCGTTCCCTGAGGGGGCGTCAAGGGGTTCGGCCGGAGTGGTCAGTGGCGTAGTGCCCTGCTGATTTCTGCCTTGGAGGTGCCGGAGAGGGAGCGGTTGCTGCGGGCCGTGCCTGACTTGGACTTGCCGGCGTCCACGTCCGTGATGTTGAGGACCGCCGTGTCCAGGAGGTTGCCGTCGCCGTCGCGGAAGTTGACGGAGATGGTGTAGTCCGCCTTCTTGTCCTTGGGGTTGGTGGCCGTGATCTTGGCCGTTGCCCGGTCACCCTCCGTCTTGGTGGGACCGTCGACCTTTACGTCGCCCTTCGCGTCCGCTCCGTCCTTCACCTCGGCCATCTTGGAGGCGGCGGCTTCCGTGGCGGACGAGACGGCTTCGCCCGCTTTGGCCGTGGCGGAGGCGGCCCTGTCCTTGGCCTTGTCCACGTCGCTCTCCGAGCATGCGGTGGTGGAGAGGGCGAGGAGGGCGGTGGTGGCTGCGGCGATGGCGATGCGGGTGGCATGGGTGGCATGGGTGCGGTTCATGCGGACAACCTTCGGGGTGGCGCCGGGTGCGCGCTAGGTGGGGCGGGCCGTATGGGGTGCGGGGTCCCTGCGGGGCTTGGGCGGTGGGGTGCGGGTTGCTGCGCTGCGGACGGGGCCGTCGGGTGCGGGTGTGTGTGGGCTGGGGCGGCTTCCGTTCGTCTGTGGGCGGGGCCGCGCCGGTATGTCCGTCCTCGCTATCGTCCGGTGGCCGTTGGGGTGCTTCGGCACCGGAGTGTTGCGAGCCGTGCTCCGGGCGGACAAACCGGCACGTCCCCTCGCGTCTCGATGCCGGGTGCGGCTCGGGTGCGGCGCGGATGTGGCCCGGGTGCGGCCCGGACGCGGCGCGCGGAGGCCTGGCCTCCGGGGCGCAGCCCACTGTTGACACCGCGGGGCGATCGGGCGCGTGGGCGGGAAAGCTCGTTCGGGCAGGGAACGTTGCGGGGGCCGGGAGAGGTTTCTTCGAGGAGGGCGGTGCGCTCAGCTGTCGCCGCCCTCGTCGATGAGGCGGCGTACCTCCCGGTCGATCAAGCCCAGTCTTGCCTCGGCGACAAGCGGTACCGCACGCCGATGCCGCCGCGCCTCGTGGACGTCGATGTCTACGGTCACCAGGCTCGGCTCCCACTGCGGCGCCTGCGCGACGACCGTGCCCCGCGGGTCCACCACGCGCGAACCGCCCCAGAACGACGCCCCGTTCTCGTTCCCGACCCGGTTCACGAACACCACCCAGCACTGGAGCATGCGGGCGGTGCACGACAGCAGCGTGTCCCAGTACAGACCCGTGTCCATCGCCTCGGGATCCAGACTCGCCGCACTGTTCGTGGGCACGATGATGACCTCGGCGCCGTCCTGCACGGCCAGCCACGGAAGCACCGGCTGCCACGCGTCGTTGCAGACCAGCGTCGCGGCCCTCCCTTGCCCGCCCGGCAGATCGTACGCACGCAGGTGCTGCCCGGGGCTGACGTGCTTGCGCTCCTCCCAGGCCAAGTAGTTCGGCAGGTACAACTTGCGGTGGGAGTGGAGGAGTTGGCCGTCCGTGTAATACGCGGACGTGTTGTACGCGCGCAGGCTCGTGTGCTCGTGCAGGCCGACGACGACATCGGGCCCCGCGGTGGACAGTTCCCGGAGGCGGAGGTCCGTCGCCTCCAAAGACGTGTCCCGCTTCAGGCCGCCCAAGTGGTACCCGTGCAGACTCAGCTCGGGGAAGACGACGAGGTCGGCACCCTGCGCCGCCGCCCGGTCGACCTGTTCACGGGCCTGCGCGAGGTTCTCCTCCACCTCGCCGAGGACACAGTCGGTCTGCGCAAGGGCCACTCTCATGGCTTCGAGCCTCGCAGCGCCGGGCGCCCCCCGCATGTCGGGTCGCCCGGACGTGGCCCGGCCCGCGGCCCGCGATCCCAGGGCGACCCGCATCCCGTAGAGAGACTCCGCGGCCTTCCGCCGTGTTGTCAGTGCCTCCTGACACACTCGACCGCATGACCGAAAGGTGGGCCCTCGCCGCCACCGAGGCCGGCGGCGCCACGCTCGCCCCCCTCGGTGAGGACGGCCTGCCCTCGGGCCCCGTCCGGCACGAGCCGGACCTCGCAGAGGCCGTGCGCGACAGACCCGACGTGAGCCGCTGGGTCTGGCGGTCCACCGCCGAGATCTATCCCGCGCTGCTCGCGGCAGGCGTCCGGGTGAACAGGTGTTACGACATCGAGGACGCCGAGCTCCTCCTCCTCGGTCACGAGGGACGCCTCGGCGAGCCCCGCTCGGCCGCGGCCGCCTGGGCACGGCTGCACAACGCCCCGGTGCCTGCCGACCCTCCCCCCAGAGCGGCGTCCCCCGGCGCCCAGGACTCCCTCTTCGAGCCCTCCCCCGTCACCACCCCGCTCCCTTTCGACGCCCTCTTGGAGGTGTATGCCGCGCAGCAGCGAAGACATGAGGCCGCCGAGCACCCCGGCAGGATGCGGCTGCTCACGGCGGCCGAGTCGGCGGGCATGCTGGTGGCCGCGGAGATGAACGTGGCGGGGCTGCCGTGGCGCGCCGACGTCCACCACGCCTTGCTCACCGAGCTCCTGGGCGAGCGGTATGCGGGCGGCGGCAGGAACGCGGGCGCGGCCGAACCGCGCCGCCTCGCCGAGCTCGCCGACGAGATCTCGGCGGCGTTCGGCCGCCGCGTCCGCCCCGACCTGCCGAACGACGTCATCAAGGCCTTCGCGCAGGCCGGGATCAGGATCAAGTCCACCCGCCGCTGGGAGCTGGAGGAGATCGACCACCCGGCGGTGCGGCCCCTCGTCGAGTACAAGAAGCTGTATCGGATCTGGACGGCACACGGCTGGAGCTGGCTCCAGGACTGGGTGCGGGACGGCCGCTTCCGGCCCGAGTACACCCCGGGCGGCACCGTCAGCGGTCGCTGGACCACGAACGGCGGCGGCGCGCTGCAGATCCCCAAGATCATCCGTCGCGCGGTCGTCGCCGACCCCGGTTGGCGGCTCGTCGTCGCCGACGCCGACCAGATGGAGCCGCGGGTCCTCGCCGCGATCTCCCGCGACCGGGGCCTGATGGAGGTGGCCGGGAGTCACGAGGACCTCTACACGCGCCTCTCGGACCGCGCGTTCTCCGGCGACCGCGACCACGCCAAGATCGCGCTCCTGGGTGCTGTGTACGGACAGACGTCGGGCGACGGCCTGAAGAACCTGGCGGCACTGCGCCGCAGATTCCCCGCCGCCGTCGCGTACGTCGACGATGCGGCGAAGGCGGGCGAGGAGGGCAGACTCGTACGGACCTGGCTGGGGCGCACGAGCCCGCCGGCGGTCGGTGCGGGCGACTTCGACGAGGCGGGCATCCCGCAGGAGGCCCCCGCCGAAGGGCCGGGCCAGGACGGCGAGTTCACCCCGGGGTACGCCTCGAGCAACACCCGCGCCCGCGGTCGCTTCACCCGTAACTTCGTCGTCCAGGGCAGTGCGGCCGACTGGGCCCTGCTGATGCTGGCCGCGCTGCGTCAGTCCATCGCCATGGCCGGCCTCCGCGCCGAGCTGGTCTTCTTCCAGCACGACGAGGTCATCGTGCACTGCCCGCAGGAGGAGGCCGAGAAGGTCACCGCGGCGATCCGCGCGGCCGGGGACCTGGCGGGGCGCGTCGCGTTCGGCGAGACACCGGTGCGTTTCCCGTTCACCGTCGCCGTGGTGGAGTGCTACGCGGACGCGAAGTAGCTCTCAGAGAGCAAGTGGGAGGGGGAAGGGGAGGGGAGGGGAGGTTCAATCCGCCTTCGGCCTCGCCAGCAAAGTCTTCAGCTCGCCGACCACCTCGCTGCTGTCCGTGCCGTCGAGCGATGCGAGCGCCGACTCCCATTGCGCGTGCGCCTCTTCGGCGCGCCCCTCCGCGTACAGCAGCAGCCCCCGCTGATGACGGGCGAGACCCGCCATGTGGGCGTCGGACCGCTGCTCCGCGCGCTCCAGGAGGTCGGCGCACTCGCGCCCCGCGTCCTGCGTGCGGGACATCTCGCGCAGGGCGCGGACCATGCCGAGGCGCACCTTGGACTCGTTGTGCCAGTCCTCGGCCTCACCGTGGATGCGCAGGCTCTCCTCGAAGTGGCCGAGCGCCACGTCCGGTTCGTCGAGCACGAGATACGCCTTGCCCATGTCGCAGTGGAGTTCCTGGCGCAGACCCACGTGCCCGAGGGTCTCGCCGATCGACAGGCTCCGCTCGTAGTAGGAGATCGCGGCGCGCGCGTCGGTGTGCTCGTAGACGTTGCCGAGGGTGCTGAGGGCGAACGCCTCGCTCAGCGGGTCGTCCATGTCCTTGGCGAGCTCCAGGCTGTGGCGCAGTGCCTCGGCGGACTCCTCATAGCGGCCGAGGGCTTCGAGGAGGAGGCCGCGGTTGATGACGCCTCGGTGGACGCACGACATGCGGCCGAGCGCCCGCCACAAGTCGAGGGCCTCGTCGATCAGGTCGAGCGCCGTGCCGCTGCGGCCCGACACATAGCTGAGACCAGCGAGGTCGGTGAGGGCCTGGGCCTCGGCCGCGGTGTCCTGCCGGTGGCGGGCCGCGGCCACCGAAAGGCGGTTCAGGAGGTCCGCCTCGGCGAGCCTGCCGCGGCGTTTGAGGTACGAGAAGAAGCAGCGGACCAGCACGGGCAGCAGGGCGGACTCGCGGCCATGGCGGTCGGCGAGTGCGATGACATTGGCGAGCTCGGTGTCGCCCCAGGCGAAGGCGTCATCGGTCGACATCGGCGGTACTGCCGGTACCGGACGGCCGTCGGCGGTGTGCCGGGGCAGCAGCTCGTCGGGAAGCTCCCCGAGACGGTCGTCGCGGTCGAGTCCCTCCGGCATGATCGCGAGGAGGGTCTGCCGCGCCGACTCCGCGTACCACCGCAGCGCCCACTCCACGACGTCCGCCGTCCCCGCCCCGTCCTCGTGGGCCGCCTCCCGTGCGAAGTCGCGTACGAGATCGTGCGGGGCATAGCGGCCGTAGGCCGTCTCGTCGAGGAGCGCGACGTCGACGAGCCTGTCAAGCGCGGCCCCCGCACGCCATTCCTCCACGCCCAACAGGCGTGCCACGAGCGGGACTCCGTACGCCGGGAGGTCGAGCGCGCCGATCGCGGCGAGGGCGGCGGCCGCGTCCCGGTCGGACTCGCGCTCCGACGTACGCAGCGCGTCCAGGGCCACGGCCAGCGAGCGCCGCACGCTCAGGTCGTCGTGCTCCAGGTGGCGCAGGCGTCCGCCGCTGACGGTGAGGAGTTCGGCGAGTGCGTCGGGGGTGAGCGCACGGCGGGCGGCGAGACGGGCCGCGATGATCCGCAGGGCCAGTGGCAGCCGGCCCGCGAGTTCGACCAAGGGGTGCCCCTCGTCGAGCCCCGCACGCCCCGAGACGGCGCGCAGCAGGGCGGCGCTGTCCCCCTCGGAGAGCGGATCCAGCGGGAAACGTCCCGCCCCGTCGAGCGCGGTGAGCGGCGAACGGCTGGTGACGATGACCGCGCAGCCGGGCCCCGCGGGCAGCAGAGGCCGCACCTGCGCGGCGGTCGAAGCGTCGTCGAGGACCACCAGCGTGCGGGTGGGCGCGAGCAGCGAACGGAGCAAGGCCGCGGCCGCGTCCGGGTGTTCGGGGCTACGGCTGGACTCGACCCCGAGGTCCCGGAGCAGGGCGGCGAGGGCCTGGTCCGGCGTGAGGGGTGTCATGCCGGGGGTGGCGCCGCGCAGGTTGATGTAGAGCTGCCCGTCGGGAAAATGCTCGCGCAGGCGGTGCGCCACGTGCAGGGCGAGGGCACTCTTGCCCACGCCTGCCATGCCGGAGAGGACGGCTACGGGTGGGGCGGGGGTGGGGCCTTGCTGAAGGGTGTCGCCGGTGCCTCGGCCGTGGTCACCGTTACGGCCATGGTCATCGACACCGGCGTGGTCACCGCCACCGTCCCCCTGCCCAGCGAGAAGCCGAGCCAGGGAGCGTACGACTTCTTCGCGTCCCGTGAAGTGGGGCGGGGCCGACGGGAGCTGTGCGGGGCGTGCGGGTGCGGAGGGGCGTGTAAACGGAGGTACGGGAGCGGGGACAGGGGCGGCGTCGACTGCGGGGGAGGCGTCGGTGGGGGCGGCATCGACTGTGGGGGAGGCATCGGTGAGGGAAACATCGGTAGGGGAAACGCCGACCAGCCCCGTCAACGCCGAACCCGCAGGCTCCTGCAGTACTTCGCGGTGCGCTTCCCGTATCGAGGCGCCCGGCTCCACGCCCAGTTCCTCCACCAGCCTGCGCCGCAGCTCGCGGTGGACCGCGAGCGCTTCCGCCTGGCGGTCCGAGCGGTGCAGCACCAGCATCAGCTGCCGGTGGAAGGCCTCCCGCAGGGGATGCTCGGCGACCAGTGCCGCAAGCTCCGGCACGAGCCCTCCGCCGCCCGCCCCGGAAGCGAGCTCCGCGTCGTAACGCAGTTCGAGGGCGAGGAGCCGCGCCTCCTCAAGGCGCGGTATGAGCGCGTGACCCGCCGCGTCCGCGGGCAACCCGCCCAGCGGGGTGCCGCGCCACAGGGCGAGCGCGCCGGACGCGGCGCTCGCGCAACCGTCCCAGTCACGTTCCGCGTGCGCGGTCCTGGCCCGGGCGACCAGCTGCTCGAAGACCCGTATGTCCAGCTCCCCGTCGGCCACCCGCAGCCGGTATCCCGGAGGCACCGCCCGCAGCCGGTCCGGGTCGTCGAGGAGACGGCGCAGCCGGGTCACATGGTTCTGCAGCGAGGCATGCGCGGACGCGGGCGGGGCGCCGCCCCACAGTGCGTCCTTGAGGGCGTCGACGGAGACCACCCGGCCCGGTTCGAGCAGCAGCGCGGCCAGCAGGGCGCGGCCCTTGGCGCTCTGTACGGGCTGTGGCTCGCCATCGGCGTCGTACACGGCAGGCGCGCCCAGGAGCCCGAACCGCAAACCGTCGCACCGCACGTCCACGCCATCTCCCGCCAACCGTTGGCCACATGTTAGCGATCGGTTGGCGGGCCCTGATGTGATCACTACATCGGGCCCGGCCCCGCCGGTACTCGCGCTCAACGCGTAACTCGGGGGAGTGTCACCGTTGCGGCCGGGCCCGATCAGTTGCTGCGACGCACCCCTAACTCACCGCTAAGACAGCTGAGTTGATGCGCGTGCGGAACGAGGGCGGCCCCGCGCGTGGCGCCGTACCCATGTGGGAAGCACCGATGCACGCCCCGCAGCCACAGGCTCCGGCCGCCGGTTTCCGGCACCAGTTGCTCACGGTTCGCCCACCATTCGCTCACGTCAGCGAACCCCGCGATGCCGCACCGACACCGTATCCCTCGGTAACGCCTCCCCGATAACACCCCTCGGTGGGGACCCTCGCCGTCCCTCGTCGCACCCGCGCCCCTCATTCCGAGGGCACCCGCACCGTGAACACCGCACCCTCCCCCGGCGTACTCCGCGCCGTCACCGTCCCGCCGTGCCCCTCCACCAGCTGCCGGACGATCGCCAGGCCGAGCCCGCTGCCGCCGGTCGACCGTGTACGCGACTTGTCGGCGCGCCAGAAGCGGTCGAAGACATGCGCCAGGTCGTCGGGGGCGATGCCGGTACCGGTGTCGGCGACCTCCACCACCACCGCGTCGGGCGTGGCCCGGCAGCTGATCGTGACGCTGCCGCCGTCCGGGGTGTGCCGGATCGCGTTGGAGACCAGGTTGCCGATGGCCTGCCGCAGCCGGAGCGGATCGGCGGTGAAGCAGGGATCGCCGAGCGTCGTCGCGCTCAGCCGTACGCCCGCCGCCTCGGCACCCGCCTGGTGCGCCGCCGCGACCTGGTCCACGACGTCGGACGCGTGCACGGGCTCGCGGTGCAGCCGGAGGGTACCGGCGTCGGCGGCGGCGAGATCCTGCAGGTCGTTGACGATGTGCTGGAGCAGCACGGCCTCTTCGAGGAGCGAGGACACCAGTTCCGGATCGGTGGCGACCACGCCGTCCTCGGCCGCCTCCAGCCAGCCCCGGATGTTGGACAACGGCGTACGCAGCTCGTGCGCGACGTCGCTGACCATGGCCTGGCGCTGGTCCTCCAAGGCCTTGCGGTGCGCGGCCATGTCATTGAAGGCGTCGGCCAGTTGACGGATCTCCCCCGCCGATCCCGCCGAGCGCGCGTTGACGGGCTCGGCCGCCTCGCCCGTCTTCATCCGCTGTGTCGCGGTGGTCAGCGCCCGCAGCGGGCGGGTCAGCCGGCTCGCGGCAAAGGCCGTCACGGCGACGGTCACCGCGAGGATGCCCGCGGAGAGGCCCGCGAGCCGGGTGGTGTTGGCCCCGGAGAGGCTGAATCCCGAGGTCTCGCCCGCGCGGGCCGCCGCCGTGCGCGAACCGTCGGAGGTGGTGACGAAGAGGAGCGCGGGCGCCGAGACGTACGGCCCGAGCTGCTCGCGCCGGGCGCTGCCGACGCAGGCGGCGGTCTTGGTGTCGAACTCACCGCCGACGCGGGCGACGCCGGCCATCGGCTCGGTGGGGTGCGGCGATTTTGCGGGGGTGCTCGTAGGCGCCTCCTCGGGAGGGCCGCCGCCCGGCTCGGCGGAGACACTTGGCTCGGCCCGGTCCGCCGACTCCGGGGCTTTTCCGGTGGCCGGGGGCTTTTCGGCGGGCGCAGGTGTTTTGGTGGGCGGATCCGTTTTGGTGGGCGGATCCGTTTTGGTGGGCGGATCCGTTTCGGTGGGGACGAAGCGCCCGGATCGACGGTCCACCACTCCCACCGACTGCCACCACGTGAGGTCGAGCCCGATCTTGACGGGCGGGGCGTCCCCGCGCCGAAGGCACGCGTTGGTGAGCTCGTTGAGCCGTTCGAGCGCCTTGCTCTCCGTACGGGTGGGCATGTCGAGCCGGTAATCGCGACAGGCGGAGTCGAGGATCTGGGACGGATCGTTGGGGGCCTCGACACGGGGACGCCCGCTGGGTCCCGGCACGGCGTGGGCGGAGACCCCGAAGTCGTGCATGCAGCTCACGACGCTCGCGGCCACCTCCGTCAGCTGTTTCCGCTCCCGCGCCGGCAACAGGAAGGGCCCGACCGCGCGCGGATCGATACGGTCCTGGCCGCCGGCCGCGGCGTTCGCGTCACCCGCGCCGGCGGTGAGCGCCCCGTCGACGGCGAGCGGATCGACGACGGCCGAGGCCTTGGCAGGCAGCTCGGCGCCGCCCCCGCCGGCCTTCCCGTCCTTGCCCCTCACGCCGTCCTTGCCGTCCGCGCTTCGCGAGTCGGCGATGACGGCACGGTCCTGGGTGGTCAGGGTGATACGCCGACCTGTCTGCCGGGCAAGCTCCCGCACGGCCTTCTCGGCGCCCCGCCACCCCGGCGCACCGGCCGCGAGACCGAGCAACTCGTCGTAGACGCGCGCGTCATCGGCGAGCACCTGCCCCTGTTCCTGCCGGATGGCGCCGGAGGTGGTCTGCGCGGCGAGCCAGGCGGTGGCGGCGATCGACACGATGGAGACGAGCACGGAAACAGCGAGCAGCCGAGGCAACAGGCTCTTGCGGAACGGTATGTCACGCGCCACGACGCGCCGCCGCCCCGAGGGGGGCTCCGGAGGGCGCCGTGCCGAAGGACGCACCCGTGAGCTTGTACCCGACGCCGAAGACCGTCACCAGATGGCGCGGCCTGCGCGGGTCGACCTCGATCTTCTTGCGCAGATTCAGTACGTGTACGTCGACGGTGCGCACCGATATGTACCCGGACGACCCATGAATACGATCGAGCAGCTGGGGCCGTGTGAACGCCCGTTCAGGCTCCGCCGCCAGCGCCGCGAGCAGCTCGAACTCCCCCGGGGTGCACTCGACGAGCCGCCCGTCGACGGTCACCTCGTGCCGCACCGGATCGACGGTGAGCCCACCCACGCGCAGCACACGCGGCGCGGCTTCGCCGCCCTCGACGACGGGATGGTGCGTGCCCTGGGAGCGCCGCAGCAGCGTACGGACGCGGGCCATCAGCTCGCGCGGGCTGTACGGCTTCGTCAGATAGTCGTCGGCGCCGAGATCGAGGCCGAGCAGCAGATCGTCCTCGGTGGAACGGGCGGTGAGCATCAGAATCGGAATCCCGCCGACCGCGCCAACCCCGTTCCAACTACCGCCCCGCAGGACGCGGGTGACTCCGAGCCCATCGACGCGCGGCATCATGACGTCGAGCACGAGCAGATCAGGCGGCCTGCGCCGCACTTCGTCGATCGCGGCGCGCCCGTCGTGGACGACGGCGACCGTGTGGCCCTCGCGCTCCAGATAGCGGCGGACCAGCTCGGCCTGTTTCTCGTCATCCTCCGCGACCAGGACAAAAGCGCACATGGTGTGGAGCATATGCGGGGCGGTACGGGCCTGACCGGAATCGGACAGCGGCCTGACAGGATCCTCATAACTCCCGCCAGGCCGCCTACGCCTCGTGAGGCACGACCACGACCTGGAACTGGTCCTCGTAGACAACCCGCCCAGGATCGGAGGACCGCACCACCCGGCACTCGATCCCGTGCGCCTGAAGAATCTCCAGATATCCGGGTACGCGCTCGATGAGATGGGTGGCGGTGGCCTTGAACCAGGCGACGGCGTGAGGTGTCACGTCGTGGTCGTACACGGTGGGGTCGACCTTCGACGGGGTCGGGTACGCGGCGTCGTACCAGTCGTTGTTGGCCCGCCGGAACCGCTCCTGCTCCGGCGACAACTTCCCTTCTCGGGCAAGCCCATTGACGAGAACGAACACCCCGGGGTAGTGCCCCCGCGGATGGCGCACGGGTGACTCGAAGCGAACGTAAGCGGCAGCACTGTCATCACTCATCGCGGCATCCTTGCACCCCTGACGCGGCGGCGACACGGGCCTCCCTCACTCCCGCCACTCCGCAGGCACCTCTAAACGAACAAACAAACCTTTCCCACCCACCCACCCGATCTCCCGGCATCCACCCCTGACCGAACAGACCTTTCCCTCCCACCCACCCGATTGCCCGGCATCCACCCCTGACCGAACAATCCTTTCCCTCCCACCCACCCGATTGCCCCGCGGTGCCGGGACTTCTTGGCAGGGATAAGAGGACGGGCAGGCCCTCAGACCCGCACCCGGCATCGAGACCCGAGGGGACGTGCCGGTTTGTCCGCCCGGAGCACGGTTCGCGGCGCTCCGGTGCCGAAGCAACCCGGCGACCACCGGACGATAGCGAGGACGGACATACCGGTGCGGCCCCGCCCCACAGACGAACGGAAGCCGCCCCAGCCCACACACACCCACACACCCGCCCCGCCCTAAGCGCCGCCGCAACCCCCGCGCCGCCGCACCCCCAACACCCCCACCCCCACCCCCACAACCACACAAACCCCCACAACCAACCCCACCATCCCCCACGGCACCGACACGCCCGCCGGCGCCGACAGCCGTGCCAGCCCCGCGCTCAACGCGCCCAGGTTGAGCAGCGTCACCGCCAGGCCAAGGACCGCGCCAACGGCCACCGCCAGCAGGGACTCCCCGGCCACGACCAGCCGGACCTGCAACCCTGTCGCCCCCGCCATCCGCAGCGAGCGCAGCTCAGGACCCCGTATCGATGTCGCCATCAGCAGGGTGCCCGCCAGGGAGATCGCCGTGTAGGCCAACGCGATGCCCAGCAGCATCAGCAGCCCGAGCCGCGTCTGCGGCTTCGTCGCCGGGTGCGTGTCGGCCAGCCATTCCTCCGCCGACCGCACCCGGAACCCCGCCTCACCCCCGCCACGCTCCCGCAGAGCACCAGCCACCGCATCCTCCACCGCACCCTCCACCGCACCAGCCACCGCGCCCCGCTCAGCCCCGTCCCGCAGCCCCACGTCGACGCGGTCCACCGCCGCACCGGCCCCCGCGTTCGCCGACGTGACGTACGCCCCGTTGTCCCCGGTCCCGCGAGCGAGCACCGCGACGATCCGCAGCCGCGCAGGTCTGCCGTCCCCGAGCCAGACACCGACCCACTCGCCGACCCGCCGCCGCTCCCACTCCTCGTTGACGACGATCGACCGGTCGTCGAGATCGCGTACGTCCCCGGCCACCACCGGAAGCCGTGAGACCGAGGCGAACGCCGCCGGGTCGCTCACGGCTCGTGCCTCCGACCGGATGAGCGCCGTGCCTTCCTCCCGTACGAACACGGCGGTGGTCGCGGACGACGCGGCCACCGCCACCCCGTCGACCTCGCCCACCAGCTCCGGTTTCTCCAAACCGGCCCCCGTCACGACCAGTTCAGCCGCAGTACGCTGCCGCGCCTCCGCCGCCCGCGCCTCACCCGCGGTCTCCGCCGAGCCGAGCAGCGAGCCCGCGAGAGCCACCGTCACCAGGACCGGCGCGGCGATGGCGGCGGTGCGGCGCACGGATGCCGCGGAGTTCTCGCGGATCAGGAGTCCGATCGCGCCGGGGAGGCGGACGGTGCGCAGGACGGGACGTACGAGAAGCGGAGTGAGCGCGGCGAGCGCGGTGATCAGGATCATCGGCTGGGTCGTGTACGTCTTCCGCTTCATCAGCGCGGACGGATCACTCCACAGCGTCCAGGCCAGCAGCCCGAGCCCCGCCACCAGCAGCGCGCCCCCCACGATGCGCCGGCTCCACGGCATGACTCCGGTATCGACGGACGCGTCCCGCAGCGCCTCGACGGGACCCACGCGCCCCGCCCGCCGGGAGGCGATCCAGGCCCCCGAGAAGGCCACCGTCACCCCGACCCAGAAAGCGAGGTGGTAAGGCCAGACCGCCCCGCCGATCGCGAACCATTCCGGAGCGATCTCCGCGTCCACCAGGGCCTCGGCAAGCACCGGCGCGCCCCAGGCTCCCAGTACGCACCCGGCCCCGGAGGCGGCGACTCCCACCGCGAGCGCCTCCGCGAGCAGCGTCCTGCGTACCTGCCCCGGCGTCGCTCCGGCCATCCGCAGCAGCCCGAACTCCCGCCGCCGCAGGGCGACGACGAAGGCGAAGGTGGACGAGGTGACGAAAACGGACACGAACGCGGACACCCCGCCCGCCGTCCCCAGGAACGAGTTCACCGCCACCAAGGCCTCCGCGTCACTTCCCCCAGCCCTCGACCCCGCTCGACCAGGGGTGACCCCACCCGGCTCCGGATCGGCGAGCCGCCGATCGCCCCCGGTCAGGACGCGCGCCCGAGCCCCGACGACTTCCCGCACCTCATCAACCGGGGCATCCACCCCCACCGCGTCTCTTTTCGCCCCGTCCAGCCGGACCGGTCCGAGGCGTCGAAGCTCGCGCAGGAGTTTGATATCCACAGGGTGTGGATGAGCGAGCGGCTTTGATACGTGAGCGTTGTCCGGGCCGCGTCTCACCGGGACGGTCAGGGTGTTCTGGCCCATGACAACCACCGGTGACCCGGCGAACCGCACCGGCTCCCGCTCCGGCGCACTGAACGTCGAGGCCAGCCCGAGCCCCATCGCGGCGGTGAGAGCCACGCCGAGTGCAACAGCGACGAACGCACCGATAAGGCCGACCCAGCGACTACGAAGAGAAGCGAAAAACATCACAGACCACCCACGATCGCCGATTCCGTACCCGCGACGGTGGACCGCCCAGCGCCCTGCTGCCCCTCCAGCCCCCGCTCAAGCCCCGCCATCCGCCGGGCCACCTCACCCGCTTCCGGCGCGAGCACCTCATCGGCCACCCGCCCGTCCACCAGGAACACCACCCGGTCCGCGTACGACGCCGCCACGGGATCATGCGTCACCATCACGGTCGTCTGCCCTTCCCCGTCCACCAACTCCCGCAACAGCGACAGCACTTCACGGCTGGTCGTCGTGTCCAGGGCGCCGGTGGGCTCGTCGCCGAACAGGACGGCAGGGCGGGTGACGAGGGCTCGCGCCAGTGCCACCCGCTGTTGCTGGCCGCCCGAAAGCTCGCCCGGCCGATGCCGGGCGCGGTCGCCGAGGCCCACTCGGCCCAACGCGTCCGCCACCTGCGTACGCGAGGGCCTGCGGCCCGCGAGCCGTAGCGGCAGGGCGACGTTCTGGGCGGCGGTCAGTGACGGAAGGAGGTTGAAGGACTGGAAGACGAAGCCGATGCGGTCCCTCCGCAACAGGGTCAGCCGCCGCTCGCTCAGCCGGGTCAGCTCCGTGCCGCCCACCTCGACCGACCCGGACGTCGGCCGGTCGAGCCCGGCAGCGCACTGCAGGAGCGTCGACTTGCCGGAGCCGGAAGGGCCCATGATCGCGGTGAAGGTACCGGCGCCCATCGCGAGGTCGACGCCGTCGAGGGCGGTCACGTCACGGTAGAGGCGGCGGACGGCGGTGAGCCGTACGGCAGTTGTGGTCATGACTCAACCCAATCGCGCACGGCCCCGCCGGGCACGACCACTGGGGGGCGTCCTGGGGGTAGGGCCAGCCATACCCTTGACGGAGGGATGAACCGGTGACAGAGGTGACCGACGTGACAGAAGTGATCGACAAGGCGTTCGCGGCAGCGCTGTACGCGGACGGCGACGAGGGCCTCGACACCGGCGCGTCCCTCCTCGCGGCCGCACCGGAGGCCGACGCGGAGCTGTGGCGCAGGGGCGAGGAGCTGGTGCGCCGGGCGTGGGAGCGGGGCTGGCAGCCGGCGGACGTCATACGCATGGTCGGGCGCGCGCGGGACGACATCGCCCACGGCGTCGACCGTACGCAGCAGACCAAGCTGGCCGCCGAGTTGATCATCACGGAGACCAGGCGATACGGCGATACGCTCCCGCCCCGCTGGCGCGCGCAACTGGCCGAGCTCGCCCCCCAGGCCGGGCCCGGCGGGGAGGGCTCGTCCTCGGCCGGTGCCGGGCCGGACGGCTCGTCCCGGGCCGGGTCCAGCCGCGGGCGATCCTCCTCGGGCAGCGCGGGCCGAGACCGATCGTCCTCGGCAGGTTCCCGGTCGAACCGATCGTCCCAGACCGATCCCGGCCCGGAACGCTCATCCCCGTCAGGCCCGAAGCCGGACCGGTTCTCCCAGGTCACCACCACCCTCGCCCTCTACCGCCTCCTCCTGCGCCTCCCGGCGGTCGAGCCCGTCGGTCCCACCCCCGGCACCCCGTTCCACGCGCCCCCGGTCCCCGGCCGCGAGGAGCCTCGCATCCTCACCCGTATCCGTGCCCTCCTGGCCAAGGCCGAGGCCACCGGATTCCCCGAGGAGGCGGAGGCGCTCACCGCCAAGGCGCAGGAGCTGATGGCCAGGCACACCATCGACGAGGCGCTGCTCGCGTCCCGTACCCACGCCAAGAACACTCCGGGCGCCTGCCGCATCGGAGTGGACGCCCCGTACGAGACGGCGAAGGCGATCCTCCTGGACGCGGTGGCCACGGCGAACCGCTGCCGCGCGGTGTGGAACGAGGCGTACGGCTTCTCGACCGTCGTCGGCTTCGAACCCGACCTGGAAGTGGTCGAACTCCTCCACACCTCCCTCCTCGTGCAGGGGACGGCGGCGATGACGAAGGCCGAGGCGGGGCAGCGGGCGGGTGGCCGGAAGCGTACGAAGGCGTTCCGTCAGGCTTTCCTGCTCGCGTACGCGAACCGCCTCGGCGCGCGCCTGGCCGCGGCGGCGGAGGACGTCACCGTGGAGTCCCCGGACGCGAGAGAGTTGCTGCCCGTCCTGGCCGCCAGGGACGTGGCCGTCACGTCTCACGCCGAGCGGATGTTCCCTGAGACGACGACCACCCGGGTACGGGGCGGGACGGATCGCGAGGGCTGGACGCATGGCACGGCGGCGGCGGACGCGGCGCACATGGCCCCGGGCAGGCACCGCCTCCCGTAGGGCCGCGTCCCACTCCCTGGGGCTTCGGGTACCCCCAGCAAACGAACAGCCCCTTCCCCGCCCACCCGCAACACCTGAACGAACAGGCCTTCCCCGCCCACCTGCCCGTTTGCCCCGCAGTGCCCCCTGGACGAACAGGCCTTTCCCGCCCACCTGCCCGTTTGCCCCGCAGTGCCCCCTGGACGAACAGGCCTTCCCGCCCACCCGCCCGATTGCCCCGCAGCGCGACCTGGACGAACAGGCCTTCCCGCCCACCCGCCCGATTGCCCCGCAGCCTTCTGGGGGCCGGCCCCCGCGCGTCGGTAGTCGGCGGCGAGACGTGAGGGGTCGTGTCGGTTTGTCCGCCCGGAGCACGGCTCGCGGCGCTCCGGTGCCGAAGCAACCCCACGGCCACCGGACGATAGCGAGGACGGACACACCGGCGCGGCCCCGCCCCACAGACGAACCAGCCCCGCACCCACACCAGCCCCACCCGGCCCCGCACCCAGCCCAAGCCCCACCCCGCAGCCCAGGCCCCAAATGCCCCGTATCATCACAGAGTGACCTGGCTTCGAGCCCTGAAGGAGACCAGCCGCTCGGGGCTGACCGTCGAGCGGAAGCGGCTTGAGCCCCTGATCGCGCTCCGCGGCGCAGCCGGTCTCGCGGTCGTCATCGGCCTGAGCCTCGCCCTCTTCGGACCGGCCGTGGCCGCCAGCTCGGCATTCGGCGCCTTCCAGGCAGCCATCGCCACCTTCCAACGCAGCTGGCGCCCCCGCCCGGAGCTGGCCCTGGCCTCCGGCACGAGCCTCGCCGTCTCCACCTTCCTCGGCTACCTCACCGGCTCCCACCTCCTCCTCTTCCTCGCCCTGCTCTCCCTCTGGACCTTCCTCTCGGGCCTGAGCTGGGCCGCGGGCCCGACCATCGGCATCATCGCCTCGTCCAACGTCGCGATCATGCTGGTCACGGTCACCCTCCCCGGCTCCGTCGCCGCCGCGGCCGGCCACGCCGCGATGATGGTGGTGGGCGGTGCCGTACAGGCCGCCCTCGTCGTCCTGTTCCCCGTACGCAGATGGGGCGCCCACCGGGACGCCCTCGCCGACGCGCTCGCGGCCGAGGCCGACTACGCCCGCCGCCTCCGCCACGACCCCCACGCCGACTTCGACCCGGAGCCCCTGATGGCGGCCCGCGACGCGGCGACCATCACCCCGCGCCAGGCCCGCACCCGCCCCGCCGAACTCCACGGCGCCCGCGGCGTGGCGGAACGCATCCGCCCGGTGCTCGCCTCGCTTGCCGACCCCGCGGTGGGCGTACCGGGGGAGGGCCCCGAACGCGACCGCGTACGCGAGATCATGGCCGCCTCGGGCGCGATCCTGGACGCCGCGGCCCGGGCGATCCGGCAGGGCGAACCGGTGAAGATCCCGCCCGGGGCCGTGTCCACCCTGCGGACCCCGGACACCGGTGCGATCCTCACGGGTCCGGCGCAGAGAGCGGCGAAACGCCTGGCCGCGCTCCTGCGCGACGTGGTCGAAACCGCGGGCGGCCTCCCCGCCGAAACACCACCACCCACCCAGCCCTCCACCCAGGCCGCAACCCCCGCCCCCACACCCACACCCACACCCACACCCACACCCACCCCCCTCCTACGCCCAACCTTCCCCGCCCTCCTCCCCGCCGCCCTCCGCGCAATGAGGGCCGAACTCCGCCGCCGCCACGAATCCCCCGTAACCCGCCACGCGATCCGCGTCACCGCGGTGGCCGCCGCGGGGTACCTCCTCGGCACCTGGCTTCCCCTCGGCCACGGCTACTGGGCTCCCATGGCCTCCGTGATGGTGATGCGCCCGGACTTCTCGCAGACGTACTCCCGCGCGGTGGCCCGTTTCGGCGGCACGCTCGTGGGCGTCGCCCTGGCCACGGGCGTGGTGCAGTTGGCGCACCCCGGCACCGGCCCCTCCGCGGCGCTCGCCGTGCTCTGCGCCGGGATGATGTACCTCCTGATGCGCACGGGCCAGGTCGCGGCCCAGGCCTGCGTCGCCGCGTACGTCGTGTTCCTGCTCGGCATGGGCGGCGAGCAGTGGACGCAGACGGTGCCGGAACGCGTCGTGCTCACGCTCCTCGGCGGCGTCCTCGCGATGATCGCGTACGCCGTGTATCCGGCCTGGGAGACCCCGCGCCTGCGCAACCGCCTCGCCGACTGGCTGATCGCGGACGGCCGCTACGCCGCGGCCGTCGTCACCCGCTACGCCGACCCCGCGGGCAGCTCGTGCCCGGACGTCCGCGAGGCGCTCCTGGCCGCCCGGGACGCCCGCGTCGCCTGGCAGGAGGCAGGAGCCCGCGCGAAGAACGAGCCCGTACGCCACCGCGGCCTCTCCCGGGCCGCGGCCGCCGACGCCGAGGACGCCCTCGCCCAACTCGGCCGCGTGGCCATGCTGATGGAGGCCCACCTCCCGGACAGCGACGCCACCCCCGTCCCCGCGGCCGAACGCCTCGCGCAGGCTCTGCGCAAGTCGACCGAAGAGGGCGCGAAGGCCGTACGCGAGCGCCGGGTGCCGAAGTGGGAAGCCGTCCGTAAGGCCCTCGACGAGTGGGACGGCGAGGGCGTGCCCGACCGGGTCGTACGTAAGGGAGCGGGCCTCCTCCTGACGACGCTCGAGGAACTGTCGGACGCCCTGGACACGGCACGGCCACCGATGCTGGTGGACGGCTCGGAAACAACCACGCAACCGGACCCCGCCGCTCCGGCGAACCCCACCGCACCAAAAGGCCCCACCCCACCGGCGGCCCCCACCCCACCACCAGACCCCACCGCGCCAAAAGACAGCGGGCCGCAGGGCCCCGATCGAGGTCGAGGTCCCACGGCCCGCTGACCGCGCGGTTCAGGACTGCGGCAGTCCCGCCGTAGGCAGCCCCTCCGGCAGCTTTCCGCCCTTGGTTCTGGTGAACTGATCCTTGCCCGCGCCTTGCCAGGAGACCGTCATCGATGTCCCGTTGACCGACTCGACCGTGCCCTCGGTGCGGTCCGAGTCCCCCTTGGCGCACTTGAGCCGGATCGTCTCGGCACCGGCGGTCCCGCTGCACAGGACGTTCTCGCCGAGCAGCGTCGCCTGCTTCCCGGCGATGACCAGCGCCAGCGGATTCCCGTCGGCGGTGGCGACCCAACTTCCCTCGGAGCTGCCGTCCTCCGCACCGGAGTCGGCACCGGAGTCGGCACCGGAGTCCGCGTCGCCCCCGTCCGGTGTATCGGAGCCATCGGAGCCATCGGACCCGCCGGAACCCTCGGCCCCGGCGGAGGAACCCGCCGAGCCCTTGTCCTTGCCCTCGTCCCCGTCGCCGCCGTCACTGCTGCAACCGGTCAGGACAAGGGCGGCGACAAGACCCGCCGCCGCGGCCCCGATACGTACGTTCCGGACGTGCGTGCGCACTGAAATCCCCCTACATGACGCTCGAAACATGACGCTCGACCAGGTCCCTGAATCGCGCTGGATCACGCTGAATCGCGCGCCAAGCTACCAGGACGACTTGCGCACCCCGGGGAGGAATCCGGCGTGCGCTTGGTCACGCAGCTTCACCCTGGAGAGGCCGAACTTCCCGACGTATCCGCGCGGGCGGCCGTCGACGCTGTCCCGGTTGCGTACGCGCGTCGCGCTCGCGTCCCGCGGCTGCCGAGCCAACTCGGCCTGAGCCGCACGTCGTTCGGCCTCGTCGGCCGCGCCGGTCGCGGGCCTGCGGAGGATCTCCTTCAGCTCGGCCCGCCGCACGGCGTACCGCGCGACGATCTCGCGCCGCTTCTCGTTCTTCGCGATCTTGCTCTTCTTGGCCATCAGACCCTCACCCCACGCGCACGGATCCTGGCGACGGCGGCCTCGATGCCGATGGTGTCGACGGTCTTGATGCCCTTGGCGCTGAGCCGCAGCCGTACGTAGCGGCCCTCGCTCGGCAGCCAGTACCGCTTGCGCTGGACGTTGAGGTCGAACCGGCGTGACGTGCGCCGGTGCGAATGGGAGATCTGGTTGCCGAAGCCCGGCTTGGCGCCGGTCAGCTGGCAGTGGGCGGACATGGTGACGCACCTCTCGGTCGTGGGGAAGGGGCCCCGGGGTCCCGTGGTGGTGTCCCCGCAGGCCCTCATGGAACCGTTTTGAAAACGGGATTCATTTTCATACACTAGCGCCATGGCTCGCAACGAACTCCGCCCCGTCATCAAGCTCCGGTCCACAGCCGGAACCGGCTACACGTACGTGACCCGCAAGAACCGCCGTAACGACCCCGACCGCATGACGCTGCGCAAGTACGACCCGGTCGTCGGGCGCCACGTCGATTTCCGAGAGGAGCGCTGACCCCATGCGCAAGGACATCCACCCGCCGTACGGCCCCGTCGTCTTCCGCGACAAGTCCGCCGGCTTCGCCTTCCTCACCGGTTCCACCGCGACCAGCGACAAGACGGTCGAGTGGGAGGACGGGCGCACCTACCCCGTCATCGACGTCGAGGTCTCCTCGGCGAGCCACCCCTTCTACACGGGTACGGCCAAGGTCCTGGACACCGCGGGCCGCGTGGAGCGCTTCGAGCGCCGTTACGGCGCGCGGTGAACCCGGTGAGCCCTGAAGGCCGGTCGGACCCCGGCAACCGAACAGACGGAACAATGGACGTCGCGATTGTCGGCGGGCTTCACTCGGAGGCCCGTAAGGCGGCCGTCGAGCGGCTCCTGGCCACCGTGCCGGGGAGCGTGGCGCTCCACCACGACCTGGCGACGGCCGTGCACGGCACCGTCGTGCGGACGGTGCGCGACGTCGGCGGAGTGCTCTCCTCCGGCGAGGCGCCGCTGGTCAACGACTGTGCTTGCTGCGCCCTGCGCGAGGACCTCGTGCCCGAGCTCGAACGGCTCGCGGACTCCGGTCTGACGCGGCTCGCGATCGTGGAGCTGTGGGACTCCGTCGAGCCGAAGGCGATGGCCGAGGTCATCGCCGCACACGCACACGACACGGCGCACGCCCACGAGACGGAGCACGCCCACGACACGGAGCAGGCGCACGAAACGGAGCACGGGCACGGACACGGGAAGCTGCGCCTGACCGGCGTGATCACGGCCGTCGACCCGGCGCTGATGCTGCCCTGCCTCGGCAACGGCGACGACCTGATGGAGGCCGGGCTCGCCGCGGCCACCACGGATCAGCGCACGGTCGCCGACACCTGGGCGCGGCAGCTGGAATACGCCCCGGTCCTCGCCGTCGCGGACTCTCCCGAGGCCGACGACGAGGACCGCGCGCTCCTCGCCCAGCTCCACCCGACCGCCCGTCAGGTCCCGATCAGCGGTCATGGGGACCTGGCGGGTGCCGCGCTCGCCGGATTCGACGTCGAGGCGGCGGCCGCGGCCCAGCACCCGTCCTGCGCGCTGCTGCCGACCGACGCCGACGAGGCGGGGGTCGCCACCCTCGTGTGGCACCGGGACCGGCCCTTCCACCCGGAGCGGCTCTACCAGGCGCTTGAGGATCTGACCTGCGCGGCGGCCCGCAGCCGCGGGCGGTTCTGGCTCGCCGACCACCCGGACACGCTGCTCGGCTGGGACGCGGCGGGCGGCGCGCTGTGCGTGGAGAGCGCGGGACCGTGGCTGGCCTCGCTGCCCGACGCCGCGTGGGAGATGGTGCCGCCCGTACGGCGGGCCGCCGCCGCGCTCGACTGGCATCCCGAGCACGGCGACTGCTGCCAGCACCTGGTCTTCGTCTCGCCCGGCCTGGACCGCGAGGGCCTCGAAGAGGTCCTGGAGTCCTGCCTCCTGACGGACGAGGAGTACGCCGCCGGGCGCGCCGCCTGGAAAAACCTGCCCCCTGCCTTCGACACTCTCCTGGAGGTCTGAATGTCCCCGCGCAAGCCGTCCGGCCGCGAGCAGAAGCCGCGCCCCAACCCTCTGGACCAGGCGAAGGTCACGTACATCGACTACAAGGACACGGAGTTGCTCCGCAAGTTCGTCTCCGACCGGGGGAAGATCCGCTCCCGGCGGGTCACCCGGGTCTCCGCGCAGCAGCAGCGGCTGCTGGCCCGCGCGATCAAGAACGCGCGGGAGATGGCGTTGCTCCCTTACGGCTCGGCGCGCTGACTCGTGTCGCCGACATGGAACACGACGGGCGCGATATGCGTCTCTCCTTAGTGCGGGGTGGTGTTCGCATGGCATGCGGGGCCCTGGGCAGGCGCAGACAGGTGCTGACAGAGCTGTAACCAAGAGAGCACCCCGCGTGCACGTGCATCTGCCCATGCATCCGCATGTGAACACAGCTATGATCCGGGACAGTTGACCACTGCATCTAGAGCGATCTAGAGCCACACCAGGCACTGCACCACCGGGGAGCGACTGTGCATCACGTGTTTAACGGCATGGCTGCCACAGAGCTTCACGGGGTGGTCTGGCAGAAGAGCAGGCACAGCAACTCGCAGGGAGCCTGCGTGGAGTTCGCGAAACTGCCGGGCGGCGACGTCGCCGTACGCAACTCGCGGTTCCCGGACGGTCCGGCGCTGGTCTACACGCGCGCCGAGATCGAGTCCATGCTGATCGGAATGAAGGCCGGGGAGTTCGACCACCTGATAGGTGGCTAGCCCGCTGCCCCGGATGTCGTGCGGCGGTCGGCGGCCGACCGCCGACCGCCGCTAAACCAGCTGGAACAGCGCCCACACGACCTTGCCCCGCAGCGCGCCCGCGAGCGGGTGCCAGCCCCAGCTGTCGCTGAACGAGTCCACGAGGAACAGGCCGCGGCCCGACTCGGCCGAGAAGTCGTCGTCGGACTCGCGCGCGACCGGACTGTCGTCACTGGGGTCGCGCACCGCGCACACCAGGCGTGAGGTCCAGCGCATCAAGTGCAGCCGCACCGGCGGGCCGTGGTCGCGCGGGGTGTCCGACGGCAGCGCGTGTCTGAGGGCGTTGGTGACGAGTTCGGAGACGACGAGGGCGATGTCGTCGAAGCGTTCATCCAGTTCCCACTGACACAGCGTCGTGCGGGTGAACTGCCGTGCGCTGCCCACCGCTTCGTAGCGGGCGGGCAGCGAGCAGGACGCGGCGCTGGAGACGGCTGAGGGGTCGAGTGGGGGAAGCCCCTGCCGTAACGGCTCGAGCATGGTCGATCCATTCGTCCCCATGCGAGGCACTCCCCGGTTTCGCGGTACATAGCGATGGAGCGGTGGTGCGGTCGGTACAGCGGCGCCGCGACGCATCGGTACAGCTCGGTGCGACGGTGAACAGTGGTGGCGCGCGGACCATGGTTCCGAATGCGTACAGCAGATGCAAGGGCAGATGCACGTGCACGCGCCGGACTTGGTCGATCCCGTGCCACTTCTTGCCCATTTCTTCCTACGACTTCTTGTGGAGGACTTCCGAAGGCTTTCCATTTCTGTAACCGGACGAGTACGGCCTGATGCGTTTAATGGCAGACTGCTGGCTTCCAAGTGATGGGGAGGATTGAGCGAAGTGACCGCAGGGGAGTCGAGCGGCTCGGTCGTACGGCGCATGCTCCTTGGCTCGCAACTCAGGCGCCTGAGGGAATCGCGCGGCATCACCCGTGAAGCGGCCGGCTACTCGATCCGAGCCTCCGAATCGAAGATCAGCCGCATGGAGTTGGGACGGGTGAGTTTCAAGTCCAGAGACGTCGAGGACCTGTTGACGCTGTACGGCGTCACCGACGAGGTCGAGCGAGTGGCGCTGCTGTCACTCGCCAAGGAGGCCAACCTCGCGGGCTGGTGGCACAGTTACTCGGACGTCCTGCCAGGCTGGTTCCAGACGTACGTGGGCCTCGAAGGCGCCGCATCGCTGATCCGCGTCTACGAAGTCCAGTTCGTCAACGGTCTGTTGCAGACTGAGGCGTACGCCCACGCGGTCGTCGCGCGCGGCATGAAGGGCGCGAGCAAGGCGGAGATCGAGCGCCGCGTCGCCCTGCGCCTCGAACGCCAGAAGCTCCTCATCTCCGAGCGCGCCCCGCGCTTCCACTGCGTACTCGACGAGGCGGCGCTCCGTCGCCCGTACGGGGACAGGGAAGTGATGCGCGGTCAGCTCCAGCATCTGATCGACATCTCAGAACGGCCGAATGTCACCCTTCAGGTCATGCCGTTCAGTTTCGGTGGGCACTCGGGCGAAAGCGGAGCGTTCACCATGCTGCGCTTCCCGGAATCGGACCTCTCGGACGTCGTGTACGTAGAGCAGCTGACGGGAGCCCTGTACCTCGACAAGGCCGAGGAAGTCGGCCAGTACGAGCGGGTGGTGGGCGAGCTGCAGAGCGACAGCCCGAATCCGGCCGATAGTCGTGATCTCCTGCGAGGTCTGCTCCAACTGACGTGACTCGTCAGTACGATGGCGTGAAATCAGGTGTCAGCACCGTCTGTCTGCGGCAAGGGGTCTCATGTCCTTCTTTACTGACCTGGCTCACCAGTACATCGACGGTGAGTGGAAGGCCGGTTCCGGCTCCTGGGACATCATCGACTTCAATCCGTACAACGGGGAGAAGCTGGCGTCGATCACCGTGGCGACCGCCGACGAAGTGGACCAGGCCTACCGAGCGGCCGAACGCGCGCAGAAGGCGTGGGGCGCGACCAGCCCCTACGCCCGGCGCGCGGTCTTCGAGCGCGCCCTGCGCATCATCGAGGACCGCGAGGAAGAGATATCCGAGGCGATAGTCGCCGAGCTGGGTGGCACCCGGCTCAAGGCCGCCTTCGAGATCCACCTCACCAAGGAATTCCTGCGCGAGTCGGTGAACTTCGCGCTGATGGCCGAGGGGCGCATCCTGCCGTCGCCCGGCGAGGGCAAGGAGAACCGCCTCTACCGCGAGCCGGTGGGCGTGGTCGGAGCCATCAGCCCGTTCAACTTCCCGCTCCTGCTCTCCACCAAGACCGTCGCCCCCGCGCTGGCACTCGGCAACGCGGTGGTGCTCAAGCCCCACCAGAACGCCCCGGTGACGGGCGGCAGCCTCCTCGCGAAGGTGTTCGAGGACGCGGGCCTGCCGGCCGGCGTGCTGAACGTGGTCATCACCGACATCGCCGAGATCAATGACGCGTTCATCGAGCACCCGGTGCCGAGCGTCATCTCCTTCACCGGCTCGGATCGCGTGGGCCGCCATGTCGCCACGGTCTGCGCCTCGCACTTCAAGCGCTCCGTCCTGGAGCTCGGCGGCAACAGCGCGCTCGTCGTCCTGGACGACGCGGACATCGACTACGCCGTGGACGCGGCGGTCTTCAGCCGCTTCGTGCACCAGGGCCAGGTCTGCATGGCCGCCAACCGCATCCTCGTGGACCGGTCGCTGGAGGCGGAGTTCACCGACAAGTTCGTCACGAAGGTCGCCTCCCTGAAAGTCGGCGACCCGGCGGACCCGGCGACCCACATCGGCCCGCTGATCAACTCCTCGCAGGCGGAAGCGGTGACGAAGCTCGTCGACCAGACGGTGGCCGCGGGCGCGAAGGCGCTGCTGCACGGCCGCACCGAGGGCAATCTGGTGGCGCCCAGCGTCCTGACGGACCTGCCGCCCGACTCTCCCGCCCTGCGGCAGGAGATCTTCGGCCCGGTGGCGCTGCTCGTGCCCTTCGACGGCGAGGAAGAGGCCGTACGCATCGCCAACGACAGCCCGTACGGGCTCAGCGGCGCCGTCCACACCGCCGACGTCGAGCGCGGCGTGCGATTCGCACGACGGGTCAACAGCGGCATGTTCCACGTGAACGACGGCACCGTGCACGACGAGCCGATCGTGCCCTTCGGCGGCGAGAAGAACTCGGGCGTCGGCCGCCTGAACGGCGACTCGACGGTGGAGGCGTTCACGAGCCAGAAGTGGATCTCGGTGCAGCACGGTCGCTCACGCTTCCCCTTCTGACGGCTCCCCTCGTACGGCGTGAACCCCCGGACCCTTGCGGACAGAACCTGACCGCAAGGGTCCGTAGCGTTCGTGGTGTCGGAAAACCCGGCAGGCTCCAACTGGTTCTCGCAGAGAGGCGGACCCCATGGTCACCCACGTCAACGCAGAGGCCCCCGGCGACGAGCGCGGCGCCCTGCTCGCTTTCCTCGACGCGGAGCGCGGCGGCATCCGGCGGTCCCTGATCGGCCTGACCGACGAGCAGGCGGCCACCAAGCCCAGCGCCGGCGAGCTCTCGCTCTCCGGGTTGCTCAAGCATGTCGCGGAGGTCGAGGAAAGCTGGATCTCGCGGGCCATGGGCGTCGCCCCCGCCATCGAGCGCACCGAGGCGAACTGGGACGAGTGCTTCCGTCTGACCGAGGACGAGACGGTCGAGTCCACGCTCGCGTACTGGCGCCAAGTCGCGGACCGGACGGAGGAGTTCATCCGCTCCCGGCCCACGCTCGACGAGACCTTCGCGCTTCCGGACGAGCCGTGGTTCCCGAAGGAGGACGTGTCGATGCGGTGGGTGCTGCTGCGCCTGATCACCGAGATGTCCCGGCACTCGGGGCATGCCGACATCATCCGCGAGACCCTCGACGGCAAGACCGCCTTCGAGCTGGTGGCCCTGGAGCGCGGCGAGAGCTGGGGCTAGGGCCCGTCAGACGGGCCCTAGGGGGGGGGCTGGGGTCTGGGGCCTGGGTTCGCGGTTTCCCGGGTCAGGGGGTGTCGGGTGCGGCTGTGGCGGCCAGCTCCAGAAACCGCGCCTCCTGCTCCTCGTCGCCGAGCTGCGCCGCCATCTCGGCCCGCAGGGCGTACAGCTCCCGCAGCTGGGCGGGGGTGGGGGTGCCGTCGGCCGCGAGGGCGTGGTCGATGATGCGGGCGGCGGCCGCGTGGTCCTGCTTGGACTCGCCGAGGAGGGTGGCCTGGTGCAGGGCGCGCGCATACCTCTCTTTCGGTACCGGCGCGTGCTCGAAGGAGTCGGCGATGGGCTGCCCGACGCGTACGCAGTTGCCCGCCGGGTCCGTCATCAGGAACTGTCGTACGCCGTAGCTCATGTCCGCCACCTTCCCGATGCGGGGCAGGCCGCGGGTCGGTATCCGCCCGAGGGTCTGCTTGAGCCCGGCGCGGAAGGCCTCGTGGAGGGCGTCCACGCGGTCGGTCACGACGTAGCAGGTGCTGTAGGAGGTCTGCGGGTCGTAGCCCTTGAGCCGGAAGAACTGCAGCTCCATGTCGTCGCGCCGCACCGCGGCGAACGCATTGGGTGCCTTCTGGTAGAAGGTCACCTCGAAGCCGACGGCCTTGTAGAAGTCGAGGGTCTCGTCGAGTTCGTGACAGGGGAGGAGAGGGATCATTGTCTCGGCCATACCGGTACTCTAATCAAAGTTGATTAGAGGGAGGTGGCTTTGATGTCGGCGATCCGACTCCTTGTCCTCGGCGCCGTCCGCCAGCACGGACGGGCCCACGGCTATCAGGTGCGCAACGACCTGGAGTACTGGGGCGCCCACGAGTGGTCCAACGCCAAGCCCGGCTCGATCTACCACGCGCTGAAGCAGATGGCCAAGCAGGGCCTGCTGCTCGCGCACGAGATCGCCCCGTCGACGGCGGGCGGCCCACCGCGCACGGAGTACGAGATCACCCCGGCGGGCACCGAGGAGTTCCTGAACCTGCTCCGCTCGAACCTCGTCTCGTACGACCAGCGCCCGGACATGCTCTCCGCGGCCCTCGGCTTCATCGTCGACCTGCCGCGCGACGAGGCGGTCGACCTGCTGAAGCAGCGGGTGCGCGGCATCGAGGAGTGGCGCAGGTCCGTGACCGAGTACTACACGCCCGAGGATGGCCCGGAGCGGCTCGGGCACATCGGCGAGATCATGAACCTCTGGGTTCACACGGCCGACGGCGGTGTGGAGTGGACGCGGGGCCTGATCGAGCGGATCGAGGGCGGGGCGTACACGTTCGCGGGGGAGGGCGAGCCGTTCGTCGCCGTTCTCGCCGAGGGCGAGGAGAACCCGTACGCGACCGGGGAGACGCACGCGGAGGATGGTCGTTGAGCCCCTTCGACCCGGTGGACTCGCGCCGCTGATCAAGTTTGACTAATCCTGGATTCGGGGATACCTTCCTTCGCGTTGGGCTTGTAGTCAAGTTTGACTACGAGGTGGCAGGGGTCGGAGGGAGTCGGATGACGGACGCGATCGTCGTAGAGGGCGCACGGAAGCGGTACGGGGAGAAATGGGCGCTCGACGGCCTTGACCTGACGGTCGGGCGCGGCACGGTGCACGGCATGCTCGGCCCGAACGGCGCGGGCAAGACCACCGCCGTACGGGTGCTCGCCACGCTGCTGCGGGCGGACGAGGGCCGGGTGGAGGTCGCCGGATACGACGTGCGGCGACAGCCCGGCGAGGTGCGCAGGCGCATCGGGCTGCTCGGCCAGCACGCCGCCCTCGACGAGGAGTTGAGCGGCCGGCAGAACCTGGACATGTTCGGGCGGCTCTATCACCTGGGCGCACGGCACGCGCGCGTGCGGGCCGATGAGCTCCTGGAGCGCTTCGGACTCGGCGAAACCGGCCGCAAGGCCGTCAAGCAGTACAGCGGCGGCATGCGCCGCCGTCTGGACCTCGCGGCCTCGCTCATCACGGAGCCCGACGTGCTGTTCCTGGACGAGCCGACGACCGGTCTCGACCCCCGGGGCCGCACGGAGGTGTGGGATGCGGTGCGCTCGCTGGTCGACGGCGGCACGACGGTGCTGCTCACCACGCAGTACCTCGAAGAGGCGGACCAGCTCGCCCACCGCATCTCGGTGCTCGACCGGGGCCGCGTCATCGCGGACGGCACGGCCGACGAGCTGAAGTCGAGGACGGGCGGTGACCGGATCGACGTGGTGGTGCGGGACGCGGCCCAACTGGGCCTCGCGGCACGCCTCTTGCCCGGCGACCCCACGGTGGACCCGGACCGCAGGCTGGCCAGCGCGCCGGTGGCCGACCGGATGGAGGCGCTCACCGGGGTCGTGCAGGCCCTGCGGGAAGCCGGTGTCGAGGCCGAGGACATCGCGGTGCGCAGGCCGACCCTGGACGAGGTGTTCCTGCGCCTGACGGGCCGCGCCGAGGACGAGGAACGCACGGCGGAGGACCAGGAACGCACGGCGAAGGACCAGGGACGTACGAAGGAGGCCGTGTGAGCGCGACGACGATCAGCCGTACGCCGGTGGTGAGCGGAAATCCCGTGCGGTGGGCCGCCATCGACTCCTGGACCATGACGCGGCGCGAACTCGCGCACTGGGCGCGGCAGCCCGTGCAGGTGCTCGTGGGGCTGGCCTTCCCAGTGATGTTCCTGCTGATGTTCAACTACCTGATCGGGGGCGGAAAGGGCATCACGGGCGGCTACGCCGAGTTCCTCGTGCCCGGTATGTTCGCCCTGACCATGACCTTCGGCCTGGACGCGACGATGGTCGCCGTCACGCAGGACCTCAACAAGGGCGTGATCGACCGCTTCAGGTCCATGCCGATGGCCAATGGCGCCGTCCTGGTGGGCCGTTCGGTCGCGGACATGCTCCAGTCGCTCCTCTCGCTGATCGTCATGATCGGCGTCGGTCTCGCGATCGGCTGGCGCTGGCACGGCTCGTTCGGTGCGGTGCTCGGCGCGGTGGGCCTGCTGCTCCTGCTGCGGTTCGCGATGCTGTGGATCGGCATCCACCTGGCGATGGTCGCGGGCAAGCCGGAGCTGGTCATGGCCGTGCAGATCCTGGTCTGGCCGGTCGGTTTCCTCTCCAACGCCTTCACGGTCCCGCAGAACATGCCGGGCTGGCTCGGCGCGACGGTCGAGTGGAACCCGATGTCGGCCACGGCCACCGCGGTCCGCGACCTGTTCGGCAACGACCCGGGGGTGGTGGGTACTTCGTGGGCTGCCGAGAACGCGGGGCTGATGGCCGTGGTGTGGCCGGTGGTTCTCGTGGGGGTGTTCATGCCGCTGGCGGTGCGGAGGTTCCGGGGGCTCAGTAAGTAATGACGCCGGGCGCCCGCCCTCCGGGACCCTAGTGGTGGAAGCTCGTCGCCGCGGCCTTGTCCCGGGTCAACGGGTGCGGCTGGCGGCGCAGTTCGTCCACCAGGCCGCTCAGGTCCGCCAGGAAGAGCTCCGCGAGGTCGGCCGTGAAGCCGTTGCGGCAGACCACGCGCAGGACCGCCAGATCCTCGCGGTGGGCCGGGAAGGTGTACGCGGGGACCAGCCAGCCGCGCTCGCGAAGGCGCCGGGACACGTCGAAGACGTCGTACGCCGTCACGTCGTCCCGTGTCGTGAAGGCGAACACCGGCAGCTGGTCCCCCCGGGTGATCAGCCGGAAGTCGCCCAGCGCCTCGATGCGGTCCGCGAGGCCCCGGGCGACGTCCCTGGCCGCCTGCTGGACGGCGCGGAAGCCCTCGCGGCCCAGGCGCAGGAACGTGTAGTACTGCGCGGCGACCTGCGCGCCCGGCCGGGAGAAGTTCAGGGCGAACGTCGGCATGTCACCGCCGAGGTAGTTCACCCGGAAGACCAGCTCCTCCGGCAGCGCGTCCGCGTTGCGCCACAGAGCCCAGCCGACGCCCGGATAGACCAGGCCGTACTTGTGACCTGAGGTGTTGATCGAGGCCACCCTCGGCAGCCGGAAGTCCCACTCCAGGTCCTCGTCGAGGAACGGCGCCACCATCGCGCCGGACGCCCCGTCGACGTGCACGGGGATGTCCAGGCCGGTGCGCTCCTGGAGATCGTCGAGGGCCGCGCAGAGTTCGGCCACCGGCTCGTACGACCCGTCGAAGGTGGAGCCGAGTACGGCCACGACACCGATCGTGTTCTCGTCGCAGAGCTCGGCGGCGGCCACCGGGTCGAGGTGGAACCGGTCGCCCTCCATGGGGACCTGCCGCGCCTCGACCTCCCAGAAGTTGCAGAACTTCTCCCAGCAGACCTGGACGTTGACGCCCATGACGAGGTTCGGGCGAGCGGTGGGGGAGGGGTAGCGGTCGCTGTTGCGCTCGTCCTTGGCCCAGCGTCGCTTGAGGGCCATCCCGGCGAGCATGCACGCCTCGCTCGACCCCGTCGTCGAGCAGCCGACGGCGCCCGCCGGGTCCGGCGCGTGCCACAGGTCGGCGAGCATGGCCACGCAGCGCCGCTCCAGCTCGGCGGTGTGCGGGTACTCGTCCTTGTCGATCATGTTCTTGTCCCGGCACTCCGTCATGAGGACGCCGGCCTGCGGTTCCATCCATGTCGTGACGAAGGTCGCGAGGTTGAGCCGTGCGTTGCCGTCCAGCATCAGCTCGTCGTGCACCAGCTGGTATGCCGTCGTGGGCGGCAGCGGTCCGTCCGGGAGGCGGTGCTTGGGCGGGGCCTCGGTCATGCCGCTGGCCGGGTTGGCCTCTCCGTAGAAGGGGTTCACCGCGAGGGTGCGCCTCTTGGAGTCGCCGTTCGGGTCCTCGCTGCGGTGGAGCGGCATGGGCGGGGTCTCCTCGGGGCTGGGCTCTTGCGACGTGCCTTTCCTGTCCCTCGTGGTGAGGACATGTCCCTTCTGGCAAGGTCATGTCCCTTTGGTGAGGATATGGGCGCCTTCCGGGGTCTGCACTTGCACCTCACGTGGCGTGAGGATTCAGGCTGAGGCGTGTACCGAGAGAGGGGGCACAAGCCATGAGCGACGTGAGCTACTCCGTGGGACAGGTCGCCGGTTTCGCCGGAGTGACGGTGCGCACGCTGCACCACTACGACGAGATCGGCCTGCTCGTACCGAGCGAGCGCAGCCACGCGGGCCACCGGCGCTACAGCGACGCCGACCTGGACCGGCTGCAGCAGATCCTGTTCTACCGGGAGCTCGGCTTCCCCCTCGACGAGGTGGCGGCGCTCCTGGACGACCCGGACACGGACCCTCGCGTCCACCTGCGCCGCCAGCACGAGCTGCTGACCGCCCGGATCAGCAAGCTCCAGGAGATGGCCGACGCCGTCGAGACCGCCATGGAGGCGAAGAAGATGGGCATCAACCTCACGCCCGAGGAGAAGTTCGAGGTCTTCGGGGACCACGACCCCGACCAGTACGCGGAGGAGGTCGAGCGCCGGTGGGGTGACACCGACGCGTACAAGGAGGCGCAGCGCAAGGCCGCCTCGTACACGAAGGAGGACTGGCAGCGGATCAATGACGAGCTCGACGCGGTGCACGCGCGCATGGCCGACCTGCTGGCCCAGGGCCTGCCCGCGGGCTCAGTGGAGGCGATGGACGTCGCGGAGGAGCACCGTCTCTTCATCACGCGCTTCCACTACACGTGCTCGCACGCATTGCACACCTGCCTCGGCGAGATGTACGTGGCCGACGAGCGGTTCAAGGCGGTCTACGACGCGATCCGGCCCGGGCTCGCCGTCTACATGCGGGACGCGATCCTGGCGAACGAGGCGCGCAACAGCTGAGGGGAGGGCCGGTAAGTGCCGGTAAGGGGCGTTCACCAATGGTGGACGCCCCTTACGGCCGGGAGCGCCCTGTGAGGCCGAAGACCCCACCGATAATCTGTTGTACGTCTTCGATACCCATGGCACACAGCTTTGTCCCGGATCCCGCACAGTGCACTCTGGGGAGAGCAGTGGAACCTGGGCGCTTCACCTCGCGTTGATAGCTTTGGGCGGCCATCCGCCGTATCCCCGCCGCATCCCCCTCTCACCCACAGGAGCCCCGAACCGTGACGACGCTTGCGCTCGGACCAAGCTGGCTGGATCCGGATTACCTCCTGAACACGTTCGGGGTCTGGGGTCTGCTCGCGATCGTCTTCGCCGAGTCGGGCCTGCTCATCGGCTTCTTCCTGCCGGGTGACTCGCTGCTGTTCACGACGGGCCTGCTGATCACGACGAATCAGCTCGACTTCCCGCTCTGGCTCTGCGTCGTCCTCATCTGCATCGCCGCGATCCTCGGCGACCAGGCGGGCTATCTCTTCGGCAAGAAGGTCGGCCCCGCGCTCTTCAACCGCCCGGACTCCAAGCTGTTCAAGCAGGAGAACGTGGTCAAGGCGCACGAGTTCTTCGAGAAGTACGGCCCGAAGTCCCTGGTCCTGGCCCGCTTCGTGCCCATCGTGCGGACGTTCACGCCGATCATCGCGGGCGTCAGCGGCATGCGGTACCGCTCGTTCATCACGTTCAACATCATCGGCGGCATCCTCTGGGGCGCCGGCGTGACGCTGCTCGGCGCGTGGCTCGGCAACATCGACTTCGTGCACAAGAACATCGAGGCGATCCTCATCCTGATCGTCCTGATCTCGGTGGTGCCCATCGCGGTCGAGTTCCTGCGGGCACGCGGCAAGTCCAAGAAGGCCGCGGCGGCCGCGGGCGAGGCCCCCGGGGCGGCCCCGGTCTCACGCGGCCGGCACGCGAAGCGGTAGGCGCGAAGAGGCAGCGCGGACGCCGGTGGGGCCGCGGACGCCGGTGGGGCCCGAGGTCAGAATCCTCGGGTCCGCTTGGCCGCGCGGCGGTTCGCCGCGGTGGTGGCGCCCGGGATCTTGAGGATCATCCGGGAGACCTCGCTGCCCAGGTTCACGCCGATCGCGATGGCCAGTGCGGTCGCCGCCGCCTTGGTGAGCGAGTTGATGCCCGTGTTCATGTCGTTCTGGGCGAGGGCCAGCAGGCCGAAGTACGTGGCGCTACCGGGCAGCAGCGGGCCGATGGCCGCGGTCACGTACGGCAGTGAGGAAACGAAGCGGTAGCGCGAGAAGAGCTGGCCGAACAGGCCGACGAGCCCGGCCGCGACGGCCGTCGCCGCCACCGGTGAGAGCGCGAGCGAGGTCTGCGCGAGAGCGCCGTACATGACCCAGGCGATACCGCCGTTGAGGGTCACCATGAGCACGGTGTTACGTTCCTGCTGGAGCAGTATCGCGAAGGCGAGACTCAGCGCCATCGACGCCAGGATCTGGATCACCGGGCGCGAGTCGGTCGCCACGAACGTCGTCTCCGGCTGGAGACTCGTCGCGTCGAGCATCACGCCGAGCGACAGGACGAGCAGTACGCCGCAGACGATGCCCACGACCAGGTAGCAGACCTCCAGGAGGCGGGCGGCCGCGGTGATGTAGTAGCCGGTCAGGCCGTCCTGAACGCCCGCCACCAGGGCTCTTCCGGGGATCAGCGCGAAGAGACCACCGGTGATCACCGCGGAGGCGTTGACCTCCTGGGAGTGCACGAGGCTGAGCGTGACGCCCATCGCCGCGGGCGGCATCGCGGCGCCCACGAACTGATAGAACTCCGGCAGCCCGCGGCCCGCGCACAGCCAGGCGAGACGGTCGCCGAGCATCGCGCCGAACGCCGCGACCAGGAAGACGAGCGCGCCACCGCCGACGAGCACCGAGGCCGAGCCCGCGAGCAGCCCACTGGCCGCCGTGAGCGCCCATCCGGGGTACGGGTGGCGGTTACGGCGGATCGCCGCCAGACGGCGGTACGCCTCCTCCAGGGAGACGTCGGTGTCCGTGTCGCTGATGTCGTCCACCAGGTGGAAGACGGCCGCCAGACGGGTGTAGTCGGTTCCCCGGCGGCGTACCGTCCTGGAGGCCGTGATCGGGTCCTCCACCAGGGACGGCTGGTGCGAGATCGAGAGCAGGGTGAACGTGACGGTCGGCTCGCAGCGGTCCAGGCCGTAACTGCGGCAGACGGCGAACATCGCCGCCTCCACGTCCTCGGCGCCCTCGCCGCCCGCGAGCAGCAGCTCGCCGATACGCAGCGTCAGGTCGAGGACGCGCGGCACGGCGGGCCCGGTCTCGTCCTCGTGCTTCTGCGTGGGCTCCGGAGTGGGCCGCTCGGCGACCGGCATGCGCAGCATCGTGCGCATCTGGTCCTGCCAGGGCGTCTCCTTGGTGAGCTTCACCAGGGGTATGCCGTGCGGCGGCGTGAACGCGGGTGGCGCGTTGCGGGAGCTGTAGGTGTGCGGCGTGGTGAACGCCGACTTCTCGGTCTCCTGGGTGGTACTGGGCGAGGGGTTCGCCAGACCGTTCGGGATCGCGAACTCGGAGGTCGTCTGCGACTCGTCCTCGGGTACCGGTGGCTGCGGCATCACGCCGGTGGGCTGAGCGAACGCACTTCGTGCCTCATCCGACTGTGGCTTGCGGTCCTCGGCCTCCTGGTCAGCCACTTTCACTGCCTCACTCCCACATGCATACGTACCTTGTGCACCTCCAGTACGAACAGTATGCGCACAGATACGCGAACGGGCCGCGTGGCCTCCGTGAAGATCGTCTTCGCGAAGGCCATGCGGCCCGTCAGAGGCGCAGCAGGGCTCAGTGACCCTGGGCCTCCGCACGCTTGTACGACTTCTCGATCTCGGCCTCGGCGTCGGCGCGGCCGACCCAGTCGGCGCCCTCGACGGACTTGCCGGGCTCCAGGTCCTTGTAGACCTCGAAGAAGTGCTGGATCTCCAGGCGGTCGAACTCGGAGACGTGGTGGATGTCGCGCAGGTGCTCCACGCGGGGGTCCGACGCCGGGACGCAGAGCAGCTTGTCGTCGCCGCCCGCCTCGTCGGTCATCCGGAACATGCCGATCGCGCGGCACTTGATGAGGCAACCCGGGAAGGTCGGCTCGTCCAGGATGACGAGGGCGTCCAGCGGGTCACCGTCCTCGCCGAGGGTGTTCTCGACGAAGCCGTAGTCCGCGGGGTAGCTGGTCGACGTGAAGAGGCGACGGTCCAGGCGGATCCGGCCGGTCTCGTGGTCCACCTCGTACTTGTTCCGCGAACCCTTCGGAATCTCGATGGTGACGTCGAACTCCACGGGTGGCTCCTCCATGATCAGCACATACTTCGGGTGGTTAAGTGTCCCTCACGCAGATGTGTGATCGCGAAAGGGGCTGGTCGTCGTGCCCGAGCTCAAGCCTTGGCAGCAGACCCGGCAGCAGGTCGGCAAGCTGCTGAGGCAGCTCCCCGAGCTTTCGGCTCCCAAGGTCTCTGCCGCTCTCAAGACTCCTGCGAAGCGCAAGACTTTGCAGCTCACAGCGGGTGCCGCCACCTTCGGGCTCGCTGTCGCGGCCGGTGCCGTGGCCGCGGCCGGCCCCTGGGACTCCTCCGGTCAGCGTACGGCCGAGCGGGACTGGGCGGCTTCCCGGGAGGCCGGGGGTGGCACAGATCACGGCGGTCGTACCTCCGGAGGGGCGCCCGCCGCCGCCCCGAGCGCCCCGTCCGTGCTCAGGGGCCTCGGGGTGCCCGTGGGTTCCGCGCACGGCGGCTCCGCGCCCGCTCCGGACGGCAAGGCGCTCGCGAGGGTCCTCGATCCGCTCCTGAAGGCGAAGGCGCTCGGCCCCGAACGCTCGGCGGTCGTCATCGACGCGGGCACCGGGCGGCGGGTCTACGGCAAGGGCGGCGGCGACGCCCTCACGCCCGCGTCCACCACCAAGATCGCCACTGCGGTCGCGGCACTGAGCGCGGCGGGGGCGGATCACCGCATCACCACGAAGACGGTCATCGAGCCGGACTCGAAGGAAGTCGTCCTGGTCGGCGGCGGCGACCCCACGCTCACCGCACGCAAGGACGGCCCCTACGCGGAAAGCGCCGCGAGCCTGCGGGAGCTGGCCGAGGAAACGGCGCGCGCCCTGAAGGACCGCGGCACCGACAAGGTGACTCTGACGTACGACACCTCGCTCTACACGGGAGAGCAGCAGCACCCCATCGGCCCGAACGAGAACCTCACCCTGGTCAGCGCCCTGATGGCCGATGAGGGCCGCCTCGACGACTCCTCCAGCGGGCCCGCCCCGCGCTCGGGCGACCCGGCGGGTGACGCGGCGAAGAAGTTCGCGGACCTCCTCAAGAAGGAGGGCATCGAGACCGGCACCAAGAAGAACGACGGCACCAAGGAGGACAAGGCCCCCGGCCAGGCCAAGGCGTCCGACCGGGCGGAGCCCCTGGCCAAGGTCGAGTCCCCGCCCCTGTCGGCGCTCGTCGAGCGCATGCTGACGCACAGCGACAACGACATCGCCGAGGCGCTGGCCCGCCAGACGGCGCTCGCCTCGAAGGAGCCGGCGAGCTTCGACGGCGCGGGCAAGGCGATCGACGCCCAGCTCAAGAAGGCAGAGCTGCCGCTGGCCGGCACGGAGTTCGCCGACGGCAGCGGCCTCGACCGCGCGGACCGCAGCTCGGCCGACCTGCTCGCCGCGCTCCTGGCCCGCGCAGCCGACCCCGCCCACCCCGAACTGCGCTCCGTGGTGACGGGCCTGCCGGTGGCGGGCTTCACGGGCACCCTGGTCGACCGCTACCCCAAGGACTCCCCGGGCACCGGGGTCGTACGCGCCAAGACCGGCACCCTGACGGGTGTGAACACCCTGGCGGGCACGGTCGTCGACGCGGAGGGCCGCCTCCTGGTGTTCGCTTTCATGACCACAGGCACGACGGACCCCAAGGCGGCCCAGGCGGCGCTGGACGACATGGCATCAGCGGTGGCGAAGTGCGGGTGCCGCTGAGTCCCGCCTCGCCTCGCGGGCCCCTACGGGGCCGGAGTGGGGCAATCTCGGGGTTCAACCCCCTCCGCCTGCGGAGCCGAGCACGTACCGTTGACGCATGACGAGCATCGGTGGTGCGGAGATGGTCGACTGGAATCTCGCGGTGGCGACCGCGACCCGGCTCGTGCGGCCGGGTCCAGAAGTGAGCCGGGACGAGGCACGGGCCATCGTCGCCGAGCTCCGGAAACATGCGAAGTCCTCGGAGGAGCACGTCCGGGCCTTCACCCGGATGGGCACGGAGGACATCCACGACACTCCGGTGCTCGTCGTCGACCGGGCCGGGTGGATCAAGGCGAACGTCGCAGGTTTCCGGGAGATCCTCAAGCCCCTCCTGGACAAGATGCAGGACAGGCGCTCCGGTGGCCCGGGCGCCGTGCTCGGCGCCGTCGGCGGCAAGGTGACCGGCGTGGAGCTGGGGATGCTGCTCTCCTTCCTCGCCTCGCGCGTCCTCGGCCAGTACGAGACCTTCGCCCCGGCCACCCGCGACCTCCCCGCAGGGGAGCACGGCGGCGGAAGGCTCCTCCTGGTGGCCCCGAACATCGTGCACGTCGAGCGCGAACTCGACGTGGACCCCCATGACTTCAGGCTCTGGGTGTGCCTGCACGAGGAGACGCACCGCACACAGTTCTCCGCCGTGCCCTGGCTGCGTGACCACCTGGAGGGGGAGATCCAGTCATTCCTCTCCGAGACCGAGGTCGACCCGATGACGGTCCTCGAACGCATCAGGGAAGCGGCCCAGTCCCTCGCGGGCGGCCGCCCCGAGGGCGAGGAGGACGACGGGGGCCGCTCGATCGTGGAGCTGGTCCAGACCCCCGCCCAGCGCGAGATCCTCGCCCGGCTCACGGCAGTCATGTCGCTCCTGGAGGGCCACGCGGACTTCGTGATGGACGGAGTCGGGCCGGACGTGGTGCCTTCCGTCGCCGAGATCCGGGAGAAGTTCCAGCAGCGCAGGGCGCGCGGCGCGAGCCGCCTTGACCAGGCCCTGCGCAAGCTGCTCGGCCTCGACGCGAAATTGCGCCAATACCGCGACGGCGAGCGCTTCGTGCGCGCGGTCGTCGGCGAGGTCGGAATGGACGGCTTCAACCGGGTCTGGACTTCGCCGAACACGCTGCCCACCAAGTCGGAGATCGCCAAACCGGCGGACTGGGTAGCGCGGGTGCACCGTAAGGGAGAGTGAGGCGGGCGGGGGAGCGAGTTGCGGCCGATGGCAGGCGCACGCCCCTGCAATCACCCGTCCGAGGGACCGTGAGCCATGGGTGGGCGTGCAATGCTCGGGGTACGGCTCGGCTCTGTCACCATCGACACACTCTGAGTGACTAACCTCGTGGGATCTGCCTGAGGCCCGATCTCTCGAATGTGGTCCTGAGTGACAGGTCCGAGGCTCACCCCCGAACTTCATGAAGGGAACCGGACATGGGTCCCCATCCTGCGGTCGCGGCGATACGCCTGGCGGTCCGCCGCGTACTCCACGACGTACTGACCGACGTACAGCGCACCGACACCCCGCGCGCCGATCAGAGGCGCCCCGAAGCGCAGCGCACCCCCGAGCGCGTCCCCGCGAACCCCGCTCACCCCCACCCTCCACGCGAGCAGGCCACGTCGCCACTCGTGCTGGTCGCCTGCTCCGGCGGCGCCGACTCCATGGCGCTCGCCTCCGCCCTCGCCTTCGAGGCCCCCAAACTCGGCATCCGCGCCGGCGGCGTCACCGTCGACCACGGACTGCAGGACGGGTCCGCCCTGCGCGCCACCGAGGTCGTCTCGCGCCTCACCGCCCTCGGTCTCGACCCGATCGAGTCCGTCGCCGTCGACGTCGGCCGGGACGGCGGCCCCGAGGCCGCGGCCCGCGACGCGAGATACGGCGCGCTCGACGCCGTCGCCGATCGCCACGGCGCCGCCGCGATCCTGCTCGGTCACACCCGCGACGACCAGGCGGAGACCGTCCTGCTCGGTCTCGCCCGCGGCTCCGGCATCCGCTCCCTGTCCGGGATGGCGGCCGTGTCCGGCGGCCCGGGAGCCGACCGCCGCTACCGCCGCCCCTTCCTGCACATCGACCGGCAGACCGCCCGCAAGGCCTGCATGGTCCAGTCGCTGCCCGTCTGGGACGACCCGCACAACACCGACCCCGCCTACACGCGCTCGCGGCTGCGGCACGAAGGCCTGCCCGCCCTGGAGAAGGCGCTCGGCAAGGGCGTCGTGGAGGCACTCGCCCGTACGGCCCAGTTGTCCCGGGACGACGCCGACGCCTTGGACCACTGGGCCGCACAGGCGGAAGCTTCCGTGCGCGACGCCGCGGGACTCCTGGAGTGCGCCAAGCTCTACGCCCTGCCGCCCGCCGTACGCCGCCGCATCGTCCGCCGCGCCGCCATCGAGGCGGGCGCCCCGGCCGGTTCGCTGTTCGCCCGGCACCTCGAAGAGGTCGACCGGCTGATCACGGGCTGGCGCGGCCAGGGAGCCATCAATCTCCCGGGCAAAGTCGTCGCCCAGCGCCAGGGTGGCAGACTGGTGATCCGGCAAGGCTGTTGACCGAGGGGCCCCTGGGTCCCGCGCAGCCGGTGTGACGGACGACCGAAAGTGATGCGGGTGGACGCGAAAGACATGGGCACCGACCTTCAATCGGTGCTCATCACCAAGGAAGAGATCGACGCCAAGCTGGCCGAGCTGGCCGCCAAGATCGACGCGGAGTACGCGGGCAAGGACCTGCTGATCGTCGGTGTGCTCAAGGGCGCGGTGATGGTCATGGCGGACCTGGCGCGTGCGCTGTCCACCCCGCTCACCATGGACTGGATGGCCGTGTCGTCGTACGGCGCGGGCACCCAGTCCTCCGGTGTGGTGCGGATCCTCAAGGACCTGGACACCGACATCAAGGGCAAGCACGTCCTGATCGTCGAGGACATCATCGACTCCGGTCTGACGCTGTCCTGGCTGCTCTCCAACCTCGGCTCGCGCGAGCCCGCGTCGCTGAAGGTGTGCACGCTGCTGCGCAAGCCCGAGGCGGCCAAGGTCGCGATCGACGTGGAGTGGGTCGGCTTCGACATCCCGAACGAGTTCGTCATCGGGTACGGCCTGGACTACGCGGAGAAGTACCGCAACCTGCCGTTCGTCGGCACCCTCGCTCCGCACGTCTACGGCGGTTGATCACCGGGCCTCCGGGCCCCTCCCGGCCGACTCGTCTTCAGGCGGCCGGGAACCCTCACCCGTTTCCCGGCGTTGAAGCATGCGAAGACGGGTTTGTCAGCCGTCCCGTGCGGCTTCGGGTGACAATGCTGGGGTACCGTCCGAAGAACAGTCTTTATCAAACTCACTATGGCAGGAGGGACGGGGCGTCTTCGCTCCGTATGGATGGACGTGAAGCGATACTTCCGTGGGCCAGTCATGTGGATCGTGCTGGCCGTCCTTGCCGTGGTCGTGTTGATGCAGGTCGTCGGTTCGTCCGGCGGCTACAAGACGGTGGACACCGGCCAGGTTGTGCAGGCGATCAACGACGACAAGGTCGAATCTGCCAAGCTCACCACCGGTGACGAGCGGACCATCAAGGTCGAGCTCAAGGATGGCCAGAAGGTCAAGGACAGCAGCAAGATCCAGGCGAGCTACATCGGCGACCAGGGCGTCGACATCGCCAACACCTTGCAGGAGAAGTTCGAGGACAAGAAGATCCCGGACGGTTACACCGTCTCGGAGTCGAAGCAGAACCCGTTCGTCGGCATCCTGCTTTCCCTGCTCCCCTTCGTACTCATCGTCGTTGTCTTCCTGTTCCTGATGAATCAGATGCAGGGCGGCGGCTCCCGGGTCATGCAGTTCGGGAAGTCCAAGGCCAAGCTGATCACCAAGGACACTCCGAAGACGACGTTCTCCGACGTCGCCGGGTCCGACGAGGCCGTCGAGGAACTCCACGAGATCAAGGAGTTCCTCCAGGAGCCTGCGAAGTTCCAGGCAGTCGGAGCCAAGATCCCCAAGGGCGTGCTCCTGTACGGGCCGCCCGGCACGGGCAAGACGCTCCTCGCGCGCGCCGTCGCGGGCGAGGCCGGCGTCCCCTTCTACTCGATCTCGGGTTCCGACTTCGTCGAGATGTTCGTCGGTGTCGGTGCCTCGCGTGTGCGTGACCTCTTCGAGCAGGCCAAGGCGAACGCCCCGGCGATCGTCTTCGTCGACGAGATCGACGCCGTCGGCCGGCACCGCGGTGCCGGTATGGGCGGCGGTCACGACGAGCGCGAGCAGACGCTGAACCAGCTCCTCGTCGAGATGGACGGCTTCGACGTGAAGGGCGGCGTCATCCTGATCGCCGCCACGAACCGTCCCGACATCCTCGACCCGGCGCTGCTTCGCCCCGGCCGTTTCGACCGTCAGATCGCGGTCGACCGCCCGGACATGCAGGGCCGTCTGGAGATCCTCAAGGTTCACCAGAAGGGCAAGCCGGTCGCCCCGGACGTCGACCTGGGCGCGGTGGCGCGGCGTACGCCGGGCTTCACGGGCGCCGACCTGGCGAACGTGCTGAACGAAGCGGCGCTCCTGACGGCGCGCGGCGACAAGAAGCTGGTCGACAACCACGCGCTGGACGAGGCGATCGACCGTGTCGTGGCGGGACCGCAGCGGACCCGGATCATGTCCGACAAGGAGAAGAAGATCACCGCGTACCACGAGGGCGGACACGCCCTGGTCGCGGCGGCGTCTCCGAACTCGGACCCGGTCCACAAGATCACGATCCTGTCGCGCGGCCGGGCCCTCGGTTACACGATGGTCCTGCCGGACGAGGACAAGTACTCGACCACGCGCAACGAAATGCTCGACCAGCTGGCGTACATGCTGGGCGGGCGCGCGGCCGAGGAGCTCGTCTTCCACGACCCGACGACGGGCGCGGCGAACGACATCGAGAAGGCCACCGCGACCGCACGGGCCATGGTCACGCAGTACGGCATGACCGAGCGGCTCGGCGCGATCAAGTTCGGCGGTGACAACACCGAGCCGTTCCTGGGACGCGAGATGGGTCACCCGCGCGACTACTCGGAAGAGGTCGCGGCGCTGGTCGACGAAGAGGTCAAGAAGCTCATCGAGACCGCGCACAACGAGGCGTGGGAGATCCTCGTCGAGAACCGCGACGTTCTCGACAACCTGGTCCTTCAGCTCCTCGAGAAGGAGACCCTGAACAAGGAGCAGATCGCCGAGATCTTCGCAGGCATCGTGAAGCGTCCGGCCCGCCCGGCGTGGACCGGTTCCTCGCGGCGCACGCCCTCGACCCGCCCGCCGGTGCTCTCCCCCCGGGAGCTGTCACTGACGAACGGTGCGAACGGCGCCACGCCCGCGGTGACCGCGGGCCCGACGGAGACACCGATCGACGTGACCAAGGAGGATCGCCCCGAAGGCTGATCCCCCGGACGCCACAGCAGGCCCGGAATGGAAGCTGCGCCCCCCTGGTTCTAGCCTGGGGGGCGCAGTTTTTCGTACGCGGCAGCGCTTTCGCACGCAGTGACGCATGAAACGCAAGGAACGAGGCACACATGACCGACCCCGTGACGCTGGACGGCGAGGGCACGATCGGCGTTTTCGACGAGAAGCGCGCCGAGAACGCCGTGCGCGAGCTGCTGATCGCGGTCGGCGAGGACCCGGACCGCGAGGGCCTCCGGGAGACCCCGGGTCGCGTGGCGCGCGCGTACAGGGAGATATTCGGTGGTCTGTGGCTCAAGGCCGAGGACGTCCTGACGACGACCTTCGACCTCGGTCACGACGAGATGGTCCTGGTGAAGGACATCGAGGTGCAGAGCTCCTGTGAGCATCACCTGGTGCCCTTCCACGGTGTCGCGCACGTCGGCTACATCCCGTCCTCCGACGGCAAGATCACCGGACTGTCGAAGCTCGCCCGCCTCGTGGACGTGTACGCACGCCGTCCGCAGGTCCAGGAGCGGCTGACCACGCAGGTCGCCGACTCCCTCATGGAGATACTCGAACCGCGCGGGGTCATCGTGGTCGTCGAGTGCGAGCACATGTGCATGACCATGCGCGGGGTGCGCAAGCCCGGGGCCAAGACGATCACCTCGGCTGTGCGCGGGCAGCTGCGCGACCCCGCGACGCGCAACGAGGCGATGAGCCTGATCATGGCGCGTTAGCGAAAGGCCAGACCCGGCCACGTGGGCTCGGGTTCGGGCTTCAGGCGGCCGCGGCCGTTCCGCCGGTTTCGTCGTCGTCTTCCGGGAGTCTGCAGACTCGCTCGAGGAAGAATGCGGCCGCTATGACCGCGATGCCCGCCAGCAGGGAGAAGCCGGCGTAGATCGCCTGGTCGCGGCGGGAGGGGACGTCCAGGTACTCCAGGAGGAAGGCGCCCGTGCCGCCGTACATTCCGGCGACCAGGGCGGCGACCAGGGCGCTCGCCTGGCCGAAGACGACCGCGCGTGCGGCCATCATCGGCTCGACGCCCTTCGCTCCGGGGCGTCGCTCGCGCTGTGCGCGCAGCCGGGCGCGCAGGGAGAGGGCCGTGGCCAGCAGCACCGCGGCGATCACCGCGAGCACGATGGGCGCGGCCAGCGGAACCCGTGGGAGGGTGCCCACGGAGTCCCACAGCCGGGCGCCTGCCCAGGACAGGACGCCGGCCACCAGGAAGAGGCCGGCCAGTGTCCTGATGCGCAGCTGCTTCACGAATGACCCTTCATCGTCGTGCGGACCGCTTCTTGTCGAGCTTCGCGTCGAGCTTTGGTCGAGCTTCTTGTCGATCTCGATCGTGCGGGTCCGATAGACCCTAACGATTACTCGGGCAGGCGGAGTTCCAGATCGACACGGGGCGTGACGCCTTCGCGGGTGACCTTGGCGAGCAGGTCGGCCACCGCGCCGCGTCCCACCAGCTGGGCCTCGGGCTCCACGTCGTGCCAGGGGGCCAGGACGAAGGCACGTTCATGCGCGCGCGGGTGGGGGAGCGTGAGGTCGGGATCGTCCGAGACGACGTCCGCGTACGTCACGATGTCGACGTCGATCGTGCGGGCGGCCCAGCGCTCTTCGCGGACGCGGTGGAAGGCTTCTTCGATCGCGTGCGCCCGCTCCAGGAGCGAGGAGGGCGGCAGGGTCGTCTTCACCACGACGACCGCGTTGAAGTACGACGGCTGGGAGCCGGGGTCGACGCCCCAGGGCTCCGTCTCGTACACCGGAGAGACGGCCTTGACGCGCAGGCCGGGCGTGTCCTCCAGGGCGTCGACGGCGCCCTGGAGCGTCTCCAGGCGATTGCCGAGATTGCTGCCGAGGGAGATCACGGCGCGTTTGGGGTTGGACAGGGTGGTGTCGGCGGCGTCGACCTGCTCGACCACGGCGGTGGGCACCGGCTGGACGGTCGGGTCGCTCTGCCCTTGCGTGGAAAACGCGGTCATACTCGGCTCCGGGTGATGGTGACGGTCACGTCGTCGAAGGGGACGGTGATCGGTGCGTCCGGTTTGTGGACGCACACCTCGACCTCCAGGACACCTTCGTGCTTCAGACACGTCTGTGCGATGCGCTCGGCGAGGGTCTCGATGAGGTCCACCGGGTCGCCTTCGACGGCGGCCACGACCTCCTCGGCCACGATGCCGTAGTGCACGGTCTTCGCCAGGTCGTCGTCGGCGGCGGCCGCACGGGTGTCCAGGCCAAGAACCAGGTCCACGATGAAGGTCTGGCCCTCTTCGCGTTCCCGCGGAAAGACACCGTGGTGTCCACGGGCCTTGAGGCCGCGCAGCGCGACACGATCCACGCGAATCACTCCTGCAATCGTCGTTATCGGCAGGCCTGCACCGAGTGCGGTCGGCACACCAGCCTCGGTCGAATCTACCCGCGTGCACTGACAGCCCTCGCCCGCGGGGCCTCCCGAAAACGCCCCTACCCACTCAAGAGGGTGTGTCCTCGCCCTCTTCGTCGTCGGTTTCCGCGAGTACGGGCGAGGCGTGGTGTGACCAGAGCTTCCATCCGTCGACTGTGCGGCGGAACACATTGGTGGCGACGACGAGCTGTCCCACGAGCGGGCCGAGCTCGCCGCCCGCCTCGGGGGGCGGGCCGCCGCTGAGGATGTTCTCCGTGCAGGTCACCAGGGCGGTGTCACCGGCCACCCCGACATGCACATCGGTCAGGAAGAACTGGATGTACTCGGTGTTCGCCATGATCAGCGCGTACGACCTGAGGACCTCGCCGCGGCCCGTGAGGACCGGCCAGCCCGGGTGGACGCAGGAGATCGCGGCTTCGTCTCCGTCCTCCGCGGCGTCCTCGTCGTCCCGGGCGTCGAGGTCGGCGGGCTCCGGGGCCGTGTCCGCGTCCAGCCAGAGGTCGGAGAGCTCGTCGAAGTCGCCGCGCTCCAGTGCTTCGTAGAAGGCCGTGTTGGCCAGCTCGACCTGTTCGACGTCGGTCCTGGCCCTGGTCACTGAGGACCGCCCGCCGCGCTGGTCACGGCGTGTGCGACACGGACGGCGTCGGCGGTGGCCCGCACCTCGTGCACACGGACCGCCCACGCGCCCTGGTGGGCGGCGATCGCGGAGACCGCGGCGGTGGCCGCGTCGCGCTCGCGGGCGGGCGGCGGCGCGCCCTTGGGGCCGGCGAGGACGCGGCCGAGGAAACGCTTGCGGGAGGCGGCGACCAGGATCGGGTGGCCGAGCTCGCGCAGGCGGTCGATGCGGGCCAGGAGCGCCAGGTCGTGCTCCGCGTTCTTGGAGAAGCCGAGGCCGGGGTCGATGACGATCCGCTCGGGGGCGATGCCGCCCTCGATGGCGGCCTCCACGCGCGCGTGGAGCTCGTCGACGACTTCGCGGACCACGTCCTCGTAGACGGGTGTGGCGTGGATGTCGGTGAGGAAGCCGCGCCAGTGCATCACCACGAAGGGCGCACCGGCGGCGGCGACCGCGGGGACCATGCGTGCGTCGGCGAGGCCACCGCTGACGTCGTTCACCAGGACGGCGCCCGCGGCGAGTGCCTGCTCGGCGACGGTGGCGCGCATGGTGTCCACCGACACCGTCACGCCCTCGGCCGCCAGGCCCCGTACGACGGGGACCACGCGCCGCAGCTCCTCGTCCTCGTCCACGCGCGTGGCGCCGGGGCGGGTCGACTCACCGCCCACGTCGACCAGGTCGGCGCCCTGGGCGACGAGGTCGATGCCGTGCTTGACGGCGGCCGTGGTGTCGAACCAGCGGCCCCCGTCGGAGAAGGAGTCGGGGGTCACGTTCACGACCCCCATGACCGCACAGCGGCCCCATTCCGGCAGCCCTTCGACCGTTCCCCGCCCGCGCAACGTACTCATGCCTCCAGCCTAGGCCCGAGCGGGCGGGCTCTACGCCGCCCGGACCTCGCGCTCTGCGGTCCGGTGCGGGCAGGGGCGGCGTTGTGCGCTTGCCCGGCGCAGGAAGCGGGGCATCGCGAGGGTCACGAAGCCCTCGGCCTGCATGGCGGCGAAGCCGATGCGGGGGAGGTCCTTGGAGGATCGGTAGACGACGAAGCGGGGCTCCCAGCGGGGGCGGAACTTCGCGTTGAACTTGTACAGGGACTCGATCTGGAACCAGCGGGAGAGGAAGACGAGCAGGCCCCGCCAGGCGCGCAGGACGGGCCCCGCGCCGATCTTCTCGCCGCGTGCGAGGGCCGCGCGGAACATCGCGAAGTTGAGCGAGACGCGTGCGATGCCGAGCCTCGGTGCGGCCTGGAGGGCGGCCACGATGAGCAGCTCGTTCATGCCGGGGTCGGCCGAGCGGTCGCGGCGCATGAGGTCCAGGGAGACGCCGTCCTTGCCCCACGGGACGAAGTGGAGGACGGCCTTCAGGTCGCCGTACTCTCCCGGCTCCTCATCGGCCCACCCGTCTCCCGCCGCCGCCCTACCTGAGGCGCTTCGCGCCGCCCCCTCGATTCTGTGGGCAGTGGCGATCAGGCAGTCGCCGTCGTCCGGGTCACCGATGCGGCCGAGCGCCATGGAGAAGCCGCGTTCGGTGTCGGTGCCGCGCCAGTCGTCGGCCGCGCGCTGTATCCGCTCCAGTTCACGCTCCCCGAGGTCACGCACGCGCCGCACGCGCGTCTCGTAGCCATTGCGCTCGATCCGCTTGACCATCTGGCGTACGTTGCGCATCGCACGCCCGGACAGGGAGAAATCCACGACGTCCACCACCGCCTCGTCGCCCAGTTCGAGGGCGTCAAGGCCGGTCTCCCGCGTCCAGACCTCGCCGCCCGTCTCCGAGCAGCCCATGACGGCGGGCGTCCAGGAGTGGGCCTTGGCCTCGTCCATGAAGCGTTCGATGGCGCCGGGCCAGGCCTCCACGTCGCCGATCGGGTCGCCGCTCGCGAGCATCACTCCGGAGACGACGCGGTAGGTGACCGCGGCCTTGCCGCTGGGGGAGAAGACGGCGCCCTTGTCGCGGCGGAGCGCGAAGTGGCCCAGCGAGTCGCGGGCGCCGTGCTTGTCCAGGAGGGCGCGCAGCTTCGCCTCGTCGTCCTCGGTGAGGCGCGCGGCGGGGTGCTCGGGGCGGAAGGCGAGGTAGATGGTGGTGATGGCGGTCAGCAGGCCCAGGGCGCCCAGTGAGCAGGCGACGGTCCAAGAGGTGCGTCCGTAGTAGTCGACGGGCCCCTCGAAGCCGAACAGGCCGTACAGGACGTGGGCGAGGCGGTCCGTGATGCTCGGGTCCCCGACGACCTTGCCCGGGTGGGCACTGACGATGACGAGGCCGAGGGCGATGGAACCGGCCCCGAGGAGCACGAAGTTGGCGAGCGCGCGCCAGCGGCTGCGCGGGTCGGGCAGCGCGCCGAACTGATCCCGGTGGCGAAGCAGCAGCGTCAGGAGGGCGAGCGAGATCAGTACGCCGATGACCGAGTGCCGGTAGGCGAACTGCGCGACGGCACCGGCCGGGAGCAGCACCACGGCGGCACGCCAGGCCCGCCGCTTGTGGCGGCGCAGGCCGTGTGCGAGAAGCAGCAGGAGGACACCGGAGCTGAGTGCGAGGGCGGCGGCGAAGGGGCCGAGCGCGCCGGGCAGGACCTCGGCGATCGCGTGCATGCGGCTGTGCCGGAAGCGCGGGAAGACGCCGGCCGCTACATTCAGCAGGCCCACGAGGGTGCAGGCGTGGGCGACGAGGTTCGGTACGGACTCGGGGCGTGGCCCGCGGAGCAGTCGGCCGAATCCGCTGTGGCTGCCGTCACGGAGTCCGCCGGTACGGCGCCGTCCCTCGGGGCGTCTGCCCTCACTGTCCGGAACCCCACCCGACATTTCCGCATCTATCCTGACAGACATCGCATCCCGTGGTTCTGCGAGAGAGCTTGATTCCGGCACCAAAACGGCATCCGGCGACATTGCGCCCTCTAGGACGGTCCTTCTGGGACTCGGGTTCACTCCCGGCCGGAAAACCGCTGGAAAAGAACGACGGAACAGGCAGAAAGCGCAGGCGGAACACCCCATGGGTCTGACGAGCAACAAGGTTCTCGCGTTGGCGGTGGTCCTCGCCGTCGTGCTGTTCATCGGCACGGTCTGGCTCTGGCCGCGCCTGGCCCGTACGTCCTGGCGGCCCGTCAGCGGCCGTGTGGGGCTGCTGATCGGAACCCAGTTGGCGATCTTCGCCTCGGTCGGCCTCGCCGCCAACCAGGCGTTCGGCTTCTACGCCACGTGGGCGGACCTCTTCGGCCAGGAGACGAGCCCCGGTGTCGTCGTCGACCACGATCCCGCCGAGGGCGGGACACCCGTCGACGTGCGTGGCACGCGGGCCGTGAACGTGCCCGGCGGCGGCAGGCCCTCGACCGGCGGCCAGATCCAGAAGGTGGTCGTCAGCGGCAAGGAGGCGGACATAGCGAGCCCCGCGTACGTCTACCTGCCGCCCGAGTACTTCCAGCCGCGGTACGAGAACCGCACGTTCCCCGTGTCCGTCGTGCTGACCGGCTACCCCGGCACCGCCGAGGCGCTGATCAAGGGCCTGCACTACCCGCAGACGGCCCACTCGCTGGTCAAGCGGGACAAGATGCAGCCGATGATCCTGGTCATGATGCGGCCCACCGTGGCGCCGCCGCGCGACACCGAGTGCGTGGACATCCCCGGTGGCCCGCAGGCCGAGACGTTCTTCGCCAAGGACCTGCCCGGCGCCATCACCGAGCACTACAGGGCGGGCCGGACGGCGGGGAGCTGGGGCCTCATCGGTGACTCCACGGGCGGTTACTGCGCCTTGAAGCTCGCCATGCACCACCCCGACGTGTACGCGGCGGGGGCGGGCCTCTCCGCGTACTACAGGGCGCCTATCGACGTGACGACGGGTGATCTCTTCCACGGCGACAAGGAGCTCGAGCAGCGCGCCGACCTCATGTGGTACCTCGACCACATGCCGGCGCCCAAGACGTCCCTCCTTGTCACCACCAGCAAACAAGGAGAGGACAACTTCGCGGACACCGAGAAGTTCATCGGCAAGGTGCAGCCGCCCACCAGGGTCTCGTCGATCACGCTCGACAGCGGCGGGCACAACTTCAACACCTGGCGCCGGGAGATCCCCGCGACACTGGAGTGGATCAGCGGGAGGCTGAACGGCAAGTAGCCGTTCAGCTCCGAGCGGCCCTTCAGCACCGAGCAGCCCTTCAGCGCGGAGCAGCAGCCCTTCAGCTTCCGCCGATGGCCGTGATGGTCTCCAACTCGACCTCCCCGCGCGCGATGTCGCGCGCGTCAGCGGCCGTCGACCTGCGCAGCGCCTCGTGCAGCCGGGCCGGGGTGAGGACGCCGAGGAAGCGGAAGGTGTGGCGCGAAGCGTCTCGAGCAGGGTGGTGGTGGGCGACGGGCGGGACCTCGCTGTCCTTGTCGATGACCGCGATCCAGCCCGCGTCGTGCTGGAGCATCGTGGCGAACGCCTGCTTCAGCGTGGCGCCCACCGGAAGCCAGGCCTCCATGCGGCGGGCGTGATCCCTGACGGCCCCCTTGCCGCCGTGCGCGTGCTCGGCGGAGATCCAGCCGTGCAGGTTGTTCTCACCGTCCAGGACCACGGCCCAGCGGGCGTCGAGCCTCGCGGGCAGCGGGTCGTCCAGGTGCAGGACGGGCGGCTGCTCCAGGTCGCCCTCCTCGATGGGCGTCACGGACAGGCGCTTGAGGCCGCGGTCCGCGCCGACGAAGTCCGCCACGTACGCGTTGGCCGGTGCGCCCAGGATCGTCGACGGGGTGTCGAACTGCTCGATGCGCCCGTCCCCGTAGACAGCCATGCGGTCGCCGAGGCGGACCGCCTCCTCGATGTCGTGCGTGACGAAGAGGACGGTCTTGCGGACGGCCTGCTGGAGGCGGAGGAACTCGTTCTGCAGGTGTTCTCGGACCACGGGGTCGACCGCGCCGAAGGGCTCGTCCATCAGGAGCACGGGCGGATCGGCCGCCAGCGCGCGGGCCACGCCGACCCGCTGGCGCTGGCCCCCGGAGAGCTGTTCGGGGTAGCGGTCGCCGAAGGTGGCGGGGTCGAGACCGACCAGGTCGAGGAGTTCGGCGGCACGCTCGCGGGCCTTGCCGCGCTTCACACCGAGCAGGTGCGGGACGGTCGCCGTGTTCTCCAGGACCGTCTTGTGCGGGAAGAGGCCGACCTGCTGGATGACATAGCCGATACGGCGCCTCAGTTGGACCGGGTCGGTGGTGGATATGTCATCGCCCGCGACGAATATCCGGCCCTCCGTCGGCTCGATGAGACGGTTCACCATCTTCATCGTCGTCGTCTTGCCGCAGCCCGAGGGCCCGACGAGCGTGACCAGTTCACCCTCGGCGACCTCGAAGGACAGGTCGTCGACGGCCGTGGTGCCGTCCTCGTACCGCTTGGTGACATGCTCGAACCGGATCATGATTCCCCATTGTCGCGGGCGTTGTGTGAAGCCCATGTTGCGCCAGTACGACGAGTCTCGGCGATTGTCAGTGCTCCGCGTTAGGGTCGCCAGACGGCCTCAGGAAACGGGACTCGGGGGGAGTGGGGCGGGTTGAGCGAGCAGAACTGTCTGGTGACGAACGACTGGATCTGCGGGGAGTACGTCCGCTCCCGCAGCCAGGAGCTGATCGACGCCACCGTGCAGCACGTGGGCATCACCGCCGCGTCGGTCGCCATCGGTGTCGCCGTCTCGCTGCCTCTCGCGCTGCTCGCCCGGCGGTGGCGTTTCCTGGCGGGACCGATCCTCGGCGTGACGACCGTGCTCTACACCGTCCCGTCGCTCGCGATGTTCTCGCTGCTGCTGCCCTTCTTCGGGCTCTCTGCGTCGCTGGTCGTCACGGGCCTCGTGCTGTACTCCCTGACGATCCTGGTGCGCAACATCCTGGCGGGGCTCCAGGCAGTGCCGGACGAGGCACGGGACGCGGCCAAGGGGATGGGGTACGGCCCGCTGAGGCTGCTGTGGGAGGTCGAACTGCCGCTCGCGCTGCCCGCGTTGCTCGCCGGTGTCCGTATCACCACGGTCTCGACGGTGGCGCTGACGACGGTAGGAGCGATCGTCGACTACGGAGGCCTCGGATCGCTGATCCTCGACGGCCTCGACACGACCTTCAAGGCGCAGGTGCTCACCGCGTCCGCGCTCTGTGTGCTCCTCGCCGTCGTCGCCGACCTGCTCCTCCTCGCCCTCCAGCGGTGGCTGACGCCATGGACCCGCGTCCCTCGCATACGTACGAAGCGTTCCGCCCCGGCGGAGCGCACGGCCAAGGTGGCTGAACCCGCATGAACGCGATAACCGGCGCGTACGACTGGCTGACCACGGCTGCCAACTGGCAGGGCGAGAAGGGGGTGTGGCACCGCCTCGCCGAGCACCTCTACTTCAGCGGTGTCTGTCTCGCCGTCGCGTGCCTGATCGCCCTGCCGATCGCCCTGTATCTCGGCCACATCGGCAAGGGCGGCGCCCTCGCGGTGAACATCTCGAACATCGGGCGCGCGGTGCCGACGCTCGCGGTGCTCGTGCTGCTCACGCTCACCCCGCTCGGTGAGCACGGGGACATCCCGACGCTGATCGCGCTCGTCCTTTTCGCGGTGCCGCCGCTGCTCACCAACGCGTACATCGGGATGCGCGAGGTCGACCGGGCGGTGGTGGAGGCCGCCCGGGGGATGGGCATGAGCGGCCGCCAGCTCTTCGCTCGGGTCGAACTGCCCCTCGCGTACCCCCTGGTCATGACCGGCGTGCGGTCCGCGGGCGTGCAGGTCGTCGCCACGGCGACGCTGGCCGCGATGGCGGGCGAGGGGGGCCTCGGCCGGATCATCACCGCCGGTTTCAACCTCCAGAACACGCCGCAAGTGGTGGCGGGCGCGGTCCTTGTGGCGCTTCTCGCGCTCTTCGTGGAGGTGGTCCTCGTCGTGGTGGGGAAGGTGTTCAGTCCCATGCGAGGGCGTTCGAGGGTCGCGCAGTGATCTCCGGGCGGCGGTTTTCCGTGTTTCCAAGGGGCAGTGTTGCCACTGTTCCCAGCAGCTTTCGAAATGGTGGTTCACCCATGAACAGCACAACGCGTCGCGCGCGACGGATGGCAGGGGCGGCCGTGGCCGTCGTGGCGCTGACCGCGGGGCTCACCGCGTGCGGCGGGGACAGCCTGGAGAAGGACGGCAAGGGCGAGGGGGGCAAGGCGGGCGGCAAGGGCAAGCTCGTGGTCGGGTCGGCCCGTTTCACGGAGCAGAAGGTGCTTGCCGAGCTCTATGCGGGCGTGCTGGAGGACGCGGGATACGACGCCGAGGTCAAGACCGTACAGAACCGCGAGGTGTACGAACCCGAGCTCAAGAAGGGCTCGATCGATGTCGCTCCCGAATACGCGGCCACGCTCGCGGAGTTCCTCAACCTCGGCAAGAACGGCCCGAAGGCGAAGCCGGTCGCCTCGAATGATGTGGACGCCACGGTGGCCGCACTGAAGAAGCTGGCCGAACCACGGGGCCTGAAGGTGCTTCCCGTCGGTGAAGCGGTCGACCAGAACGCCTTCGCGGTGAGCAAGGAATACGCGAAGGAGCACAAGCTCAAGACGCTTTCCGATCTCGGTAAGTCCGGCGAGAAGGTCAAGATCGCCGCGAGTGACGAATGCGAGTCGCGGCCGTTCTGCGCTCCGGGACTCAAGAAGACGTACGGCATCGATGTCGCGGGAATCGACCCCAAGGGCGTCGGCACCACACAGTCCAAGCAGGCCGTGAAGAACGGCACGGACCAGGTGGTGCTGACCACGACCACCGACGCGACGCTCGACAGCTTCGGTCTTGTGGCCCTTGAGGACGACAAGAAGCTGCAGAACGCGGACAACATCCTTCCGGTTGTGAACGCGAAGGAAGCGGGCGACAAGGAGATAGCCGACGCGCTCGGGAAGCTGACCAAGGCCCTGACGACGGAGGATCTCGCGGAACTCGACCGGAAGGTCGATGTGGAGCGGCAGAAGGAAGCCGATGTCGCCCGGGAGTATCTGGAGTCGAAGGGATTGATCAAGAAGTAGCGCGGGAAGGAGGGGCATCCTCGAAGTAGCTCGGCCGAAAGTGGAGTTGAGTGGCTGTAGAGGACCGTGAAGGGTGAGGAGTTAGCGCTGTGACGCTCTCATTTTGGCGGGCGGGGCACCATAGTTCGCCTACGCGCGGTAAGTTTCTGGCCATGCCACGTGGACGTCACCGCCATTCCCCACCCCTGCACAGGCTGCTTCCTCCTTCGACGGTCGCAGGTCTCTCCCTTGTCTGCGCCGGTGGCGCCTGGCTGTTCGCGGAACCCGTCGTGCTCCGCGGCCTCGCCGCCGCCGCGGCCGCGGCGGCCGTCGTGGGCTCGGTCGTCATGCGCCGCTGGGACCTGGCGGCCGGCAAGCAGGTCGCCGAGCTGGGCCGGGCCCGCAAGAGCGACGAATGGCGTTACGAGGAACGCATAGCCGAGTGCGAGTCCGACCTCGAGGAGTCCCGCGAGATCCGGGGCCGGCTGGAGACGAAGCTGCGGTCCAAGCGGGCCGAGCTGGCCGCCCTGCGCAACGAACACGCGGCGCTCCTGCGGCGGTACGCGACGGCGGAGACCGAGCGGGCGAGCGCGCTCGAGGGACGGCGGCTGCTCGCCATCGAGGCGTCCGCCCCGACGCGGGCGTTGCCGCCGGCCCCCACGCGCGCGGAGCCCGGGGCCCGTACGGAAACGCCGGCTCCCGTCGTGCGCCCGGGGTCGATCGCGCCTCCGTCGTTGTACGACCGGGCGAACATGGCGCTCGACCGGCTGACTCCGAAGCCTTCCCCGCAGGGCGGGACTCCCCGGCAGCGCGCGGACGGGGATGAAGCGCGGGGGAAGCCCGGGGCGGCCGAGGGGCACGGCGGGCATGAGCGCGCGGTCGCCGTCGCGCCGCCCGCGCAGAGGCGACGCCAGAGTGCCCAGGGCGGCTTCGACTTCTTCGGCACGAAGAGCGAGGCGACCGCCGGGGCGCTGGAGTCCGTACAGAACGTGGACCTCGCGGACGTCGTGGGCGAGGAGGCACTCGCCGTGCACAAGGCGGAGTCCGAGGCGGAGTTCAAGAACGCGCCGCAGGACGATGCCGCGCGAGGAGTGGGCCAGGTCATCGACCTGACGGCACACGACGAGACGGAGCAGATCGACGTGGCGGAGCTGCGGACGGCGCTGCGGGCGTAGTCGGGCCCCTGGGCCTTGGTTGCCGTCATCACCGGCTCCGCCGAGTTCGTCCTCAAACGCCGGACGGGCTGAAGATTCGGCCCCACCGTCGGGGGCGGGGTCGGGGCAGAAGCCCTTTCGTCACGCCATCCACCGGTCAGGCCGCGCCGTCCTGCGCCCCGTACGCGACCTCTCCGCCTGCGCGGACAGCAGCGCGAGCGCCTCCTCCGTGGGACGCAACCGCGCCGCCACCGTCTTGTTGGCGCCCGTGTCGACGTGCACGTCCGCCACTCCCTTGAACCGCTCCCAGGGCCCCTGAGTGAGCCGAACGCTCTGCACCTTCGCGTGCGGGACCAGGGACAGTCGGCGGCGCAGAAGACCGTGCCGCGCCGCGAACACCGTGTCCGTCACCGTCAGGCCGTACCCCTTCCACCACACCGGAAGGCACCACGCGGCCCGCGCGGGAGGGCGGACGAGCTCGGCCGCGGCCGGCACCCGCACCCCCGGCAGGATGCGCGCGATCACGGCCTCCGCGACCTCCCGCGGCGCGACCGGGACCAGGACGCCGTTGGACGAGCCCGCCACGTCGAGTTCCACCCGCACCCAGCCGCGTCGCCGCCACAGCCAGGGCTCCACGACACGCACCGTCTGCACGCGCCCCGGAGGCACCGTCTCGTGCGCCTTGTCGAGCAGCCCGTGGTCGATGCGCAGGCCGTCGGGAGACTCGCCCACCTTCCAGTCGTACTCCGCGATGTACCGCCCCACACTGCCGGCGAACGCGGCGCCCAGCATGGGCAGTCCGGCCGCGAGGGCCGTCCACAGGTTGTGGGTGGCGAGCCACAGTAGAGGCGGCACGATGAGCGTGGCGACGAGCCAGGCCCACGTCGTGCCGGTCAGCAGCAGGGCGATCGCGAGCATGCGCGGGTGTACGTGCACCAGGTTGTTGACCGGCGCCTCGCCGACCTCGCGGGCCGTCTCGGGCGCGAAACCGGCCGCACGCGCGAGGAGTTCGGCCCGCAGGAAAGAGGCCTCCTCCTGCCCCAGGTAGGCCAGTTCGTCCTTCTTCTCCGTCCCGACGACGTCCAGCTTGAGCTTGGCGACGCCCGCGATACGGGCCGCGAGCGGTTGCGTCACGTCCACCGCCTGGAGCCGGTCGAGCCGGATGTGCGCGGTGCGCCGGAAGATCAGTCCGGTGCGGATGCGCAGTTCGGTGTCGGTGACGGCGAAGTGCGTGAACCACCAGCTCATGAAGCCGTAGAGGGCGCCGCCCAGGAGGACGACGGCGACACCGGCGAGCAGCTGGGTCACGGGGAGCTCGGAGACCCGCCGCTGCGTGCCACCCGGGTCGTGCACCGCGAATCCCACGAGAACCGCGACCGGGGCCCAGGCCCGGCGCAGGGGCGTGACGGGGTGCAGACGCCGCTCTCGTACGTTCTCGACGCCCGGGGCGTGTTCCTCTCCCGCCACCTCCCGTACGCCGCTCACAGCCCCGCCGAGCGGGCCTCGCCCAGTTCGGTGAGCCGGTCGCGCAGCCGCTCGGCCTCCTCGGGGACGAGGCCGGGAATGCGGGCGTCCGTGGCGGCGGCCGCCGTGTGCAGCTGTACGCCGGCCAGTCCGAAATAGCGCTCCAAGGGACCCGACGTCACCTCGACGAGCTGCATCCGGCCGTACGGGACGATGGTCTCCTCGCGCCAGAGCACGCCCCGGCTGATCAGGAGATCGTCGGCCCGCTCCGCGTACCGCCAGGACCGCCAGTTGCGCTCCAGCATCGGCCAGCCCCATGCGACGAAGGCGAGCGGGACGGCCGCGAACGCCGCCCACGGGGGTCCGGCGAAGGTCCACAGGAGCACCCCGACGGCCGCGGCGAGCGGCACCAGCCACGCGACGAGGAGCAGCCGGCGCATCCGCAGCACCCCCCGCGGCAGCCCTCTCCACACCGGCTCCGCGTCTGACTCTCCCGGCCGTGCCGGGCGTGCCGGTCCCGCCGTCCCCGTTTCCATGCCTCAAGCGTACGTAGCCGAGGTGACAGTCGCGTAGGAGCGCGTGTACGAGAGAATGCGCGCATGAGCCCCACGACGGAGACCACGCTCGGCATCGGCGGCGCCGCGGAGAGCACCGACATGGTGCTCAACATCGGCCCCCAGCACCCGTCCACACACGGCGTGCTGCGGCTGCGCCTCGTTCTCGACGGCGAGCGGATCCAGCAGGCCGAGCCGGTCATCGGCTATATGCACCGCGGTGCGGAGAAGCTTTTCGAGGCGCGTGACTACCGGCAGATCGTGGTGCTCGCCAACCGGCACGACTGGCTGTCCGCGTTCTCGAACGAACTGGGCGTCGTCATGGCCGTGGAGCGGATGCTCGGCATGGAGGTGCCCGAGCGCGCCGTCTGGATGCGCACGCTCCTCGCCGAGCTGAACCGCGTGCTCAACCACCTGATGTTCCTCGGCTCCTATCCGCTCGAACTGGGCGGAATCACCCCGGTGTTCCACGCGTTCCGGGAGCGCGAGGAGCTCCAGAACGTGATGGAGGAGATCTCCGGCGGCCGCATGCACTACATGTTCAACCGGGTGGGCGGCCTCAAGGAGGACCTGCCCGCCGGGTGGTCCACGCGCGCGCGTGCGGCGGTCGCGTCGGTCCGCTCCCGCATGGACGTGTACGACAAGCTGGTGCTCGGCAACGAGATCTTCCGGGGGCGTACCCGCGGCGTCGGCATGCTCTCCCCGGAGGCGGTGCACGCCTACGGAGTGAGCGGTCCCATCGCCCGCGCCTCCGGGGTCGACTTCGACCTGCGCCGTGACGAGCCGTACCTCGCGTACGGGGAGCTCCAGGACACGCTGAAGGTCGTCACGCGTCAGGAGGGCGACTGCCTGGCCCGCTTCGAGGTGCTTCTGGAGCAGACCCACAACGCGCTCGACCTCGCGGACGCCTGCCTGGAGCGGCTCGCCGAGCTGCCGCCGGGCCCGGTCAACCAGCGCCTGCCGAAGGTGCTCAAGGCGCCCGAGGGGCGCACGTACGCGTGGACCGAGAACCCCCTGGGCATCAACGGCTACTACCTGGTCTCCAAGGGCGAGAAGACCCCGTACCGCCTGAAGCTGCGCTCGGCGTCGTTCAACAACATCCAGGCCCTCGCCGTACTGCTGCCGGGACAGCTGGTCGCCGACATGGTGGCGATCCTGGGGTCACTGTTCTTCGTGGTCGGCGACATCGACAAGTAGCGGGTCGGGGATGCCGACGGGCTGGGTCAGCCACCCGAAGTCACCGAGTCCCCCCTCGGCGGTCAGTTCGGCCGCCTCTCCCGCGCGCGTGAGGGCGCGTACGTACGCCGCGGGATCGCTGGAAGCCAGGGAGAGCGGCGGACGGCCACCGCTCACGCCGAGCGCCCGCAGCGCCGCGCGCTGGGTCAGCAGGGAACCTCCGGGCAGCGCGCAGGCCTCCAGTGCCACATGGGCCGTGATGTCGCACGTGCCGTCGGGAACGGGCGCCGTCTCGCGGCCCGCGCGGAAGCCGGTCAGCGTCCCGAAGGGTGGCCGTGCGGCGCGGTCGTGCGCGTAGTCCACGGCGACCGCGAGGCCGCGCGTCAGCGTCGCCACGGCCGTCGCCCACGCCTCGTCCCGAGGGTGGCCGGTCTCCGCGCGCAGACCGGGCTCCGGGGCGAGCGGCCACCAGCGCGCGAGCCAGGAGGCGTCCGCGCCCTCCACCGTGTCGCCGAGGGATTCGGTGCCGTCGTCGCCGACGAGTACGTGCCGCACCAGGCCTTCGGGATCCACCTCGACGACGTCCACGGGGATGTTGTCCAGCCATTCGTTGGCGAAGAGCAGGCCGGTGACGCCGGCGGGCGGCAGGTCGCGCCACTCGATGCGTGGGTCGAGTCCCGCCGGACGCCCCGCCCGCTCGACCGCGCAGGCACGCACGCGTGGCGCCACGTCGGCGGGCAGCGCGGCGAGGACGCCCGCGGTCAATTCGCCACGGCCTGCGCCAAGATCGACGAAGGCCAGCTCGTCCGGGTGGCCGAGTGCCTCGTCCACGCGGCACAGCAGCCGGGCCACCGCGCCCGCGAAGAGGGGCGACGCGTGCACCGACGTCCGGAAGTGTGCCGCGGGTCCTTCGGGGCGCAGATAGAAGCCGTCAGGCCCGTACAGGGCGGCCTCCATGGCCTCCCGCCAGCCACGCCGCGCGTCTCTCCGCTCACCTCGGGCCTCGTTCGTCACGCGAGAAGGCTATGCGGGCCTCCACCTTGGGGAGTACACGCGAGCGGTACGGATCGGACCTCCGGTTGACCCCGCAGGGCCGTCCCGCTGCCTACGCTGGGTTACGTGCAGCGCGTCTATGACTTCCTCCGCAGACACCCGACCGGGGTCGATGGCTTCTGGGCCCTCGTCCTGCTCGGGGTCTCCGGCATCGGTCTCGTCTCCATGGCCGAGGCGGAAGGCCACGACCCGGCGGTTCTCTCCGTCATCGTCATCCTCGGCATGTCCGTCGTGGTGGCGCTGCGCCGCAAGTACACCGAGAAGATGCTGGTGCTCGCCGCCGTTCTCGGCGTGGCCCAGCTGATCTTCGACGTGCGGACGATGCCGGCCGACTTCGCGATGCTGGTGATCATCTACACCGCGTCGGCCGACGGCACGAAGTGGGCCTCCCGCTTCGCCCTCATCGGCGGTCTGTGCGCGGCTCCGCTGTCCTCGCTGCGCTGGCCGGAGGAGAGCATAAGCACCTTCGGCAGCATCTTTTTCGCGATCTTCCAGATGGTGCCCTTCGCTCTGGCCTGGGTGCTCGGCGACTCCATCCGCACCCGCCGCGCCTACTTCGCCCAGCTGGAGGAGCGCGCCGACCGCCTGGAGAAGGAGCGGGCAGCGCAGTCCAAGGTCGCGGTGGCCGCCGAGCGGGCCCGGATCGCGCGTGAGCTGCACGACGTCGTCGCGCACAACGTCTCGGTGATGGTCGTCCAGGCCGACGGCGCGGCGTACGTCCTCGACGCGGCCCCCGAGCAGGCCAAGCAGGCCCTGGAGACCATCTCGGGCACCGGGCGGCAGGCGCTCGCCGAGATGCGCAGGCTGCTCGGCGTGCTGCGCACCGGCGAGCACCAGGAGAGCGGTGAGTACGTCCCGCAGCCCGACGTCGAGCAGCTCGACGAGCTCATCGAGCAGGTCCGCACGGCGGGCCTTCCGGTCGACTTCAAGGTCGAGGGAACCCCGCGCCCGCTGCCGAGCGGCGTCGAGCTCACGGCGTACCGCATCGTCCAGGAGGCGCTCACCAACACCCGCAAGCACGGCGGCGAGAACACCGGCGCGAGCGTGCGCCTCGTCTACTTCGACGACGGCCTGGGGCTGCTCGTCGAGGACGACGGCAAGGGCGCGCCGCACGAGCTGTACGAGGACGGCGGCGCCGACGGCAGCGGGCACGGCCTGATCGGCATGCGGGAGCGCGTCGGCATGGTCGGCGGCACGCTGGACGCGGGACCGCGCCCGGGCGGCGGCTTCCGCATCAGTGCGCTTCTCCCGCTCAAGCCCGCGAATTGACACCTGTCACCGAAACGTCCACGCCATACGCTCTTGACCACGGCCGTCACACCGTTCGTTCACGCACATCCGTTCACGCACATCCGTTCGCTCACGAAGTACATCCACGAAAGGGCCTTTGATGTCGATCCGCGTCATGCTCGTCGACGACCAGGCGCTGCTGCGCACGGGGTTCCGGATGGTGCTCGCCGCACAGCCGGACATGGAGGTCGTCGCCGAGGCGGGCGACGGGGTCGAGGCGCTCCAGGCGCTGCGGACGACCGAGGTCGACGTGGTGCTCATGGACGTACGCATGCCGAAACTGGACGGCGTGGAGACGACCCGGCGCATCTGCCAGGACGAGAACCCGCCGAAGGTGCTGATCCTGACGACCTTCGACCTCGACGAGTACGCCTTCTCGGGGCTGAAGGCGGGCGCCTCCGGCTTCATGCTGAAGGACGTCCCCCCGGGCGAGCTGCTCGCCGCGATCCGCTCCGTGCACAGTGGTGACGCGGTGGTCGCGCCGTCCACGACGCGCCGCCTTCTCGACCGCTTCGCGCCGATGCTGCCGAACGCGGGCGGGCAGCCCCAGCACAAGGAGCTGGAGCGGCTCACCGAGCGCGAGCGCGAGGTCATGATTCTGGTCGCCCAGGGGCTCTCGAACGGGGAGATCGCGGCGCGGCTCGTCCTGTCGGAGGCCACGGTGAAGACCCATGTGGGCCGCATCCTGACCAAGCTCGGCCTGCGGGACCGGGTGCAGGTGGTGGTCCTGGCGTACGAGACGGGGCTGGTGCGGGCGGGCGGCGGCGCGGGCTGACGTCCGCCTGGCCGCGGCCGGGCCGGGGGTTCAGCGCAGGATGCCCTCCAGGAAGTCGCTGCCCAGGCGGGCCACCACGGACACGTCCAGCTGGTGCAGCACGTACCGGCCGCGCCGCGTGGTGGTCACCAGGCCCGCCTTCTTCAGGAGCGTCAGGTGCCGGGAGACCTCCGGCGCCGTCAGGCCGGTCGCGTGGGCCAACTCGCCGGTGCTGAAGGACGCGCGGGCCATGTCGCGGCACAGCCGCAGGCGCACGGGGTGCGCGAGGGCCGTGAGCCGCTTCTCTAGGGTCTCCACCGAGGTGGGCTTCGCCAGGTCCGGCGCGGACACGGGGTAGTGGACGACCGGGCGCCAGCCGGGCGCGTGCAGGACCATCAGGTGCGGCCAGGCGAAGTGTGACGGCACGAACGTGAGCCCGGCGCCCAGGGAGTGGTCCAGGGCGGTCGTGGTGCCCGGTACGAGCTTGTCCGCGGTGATGCGACGGTTGTCCGCGTCCACGGAGAGGGCGGCGGACACCGAGGTCAGCACTTCGGCGAGCCCCTTGCGGCGCAGTATCTCCGTCTTGTGCCGTGCGTCGGCCGCCAGTTGGACGCGCACGCGCCTCCAGGTGTCCGCGAAGAAAGCCTCGTCACAGTCCTCCAGGAGGCGGCGCAGCCAGGCCCGGACGGTCTGCGGGTCGGTCAGGAGGCGCTTGGTGAAGTCCAGTTGTCTGCCGCCGCGCGTGGCGGCGAGCTCCAGGGCGCGGGCGCCACGGACGGGGTCGGTGAGCGGTGAAGTCCCGCCTTCGTCGTACGTCGTGCCGCAGGTGAACTCCAGGGCCGCCATGACGAACCGCTCGTCGTCCAGGCGGTCCAGGAGGTCCAGCTCCTCGGCGAGTGTGGCGCCCGGCCTGCCGTCGCCGTCGACGAGCCCGGCGAACGGCATGAAGACGTCCGAGAACGTGTTCCGCCACAGGAAGTCCGCCTCGTGCAGCCGGTCGGCGAGGTCCGGCTTGAGGCAGGCGGTGGTCGCCGTGGCCCAGCCGTGCAGCCCCGGGTGATGACCGGGCTCGGACATCGCGTGCAGGGCGACGCCCAGCTCCGCCAGGGGCGAAGGGTCGAAGAAGATCCGCTCCTGCGGCAGGCCCGCGATCTCGATGTGCACGCTCATGGCCCCATCGTGCACCGCGCCACTGACATCCCGGCCGCCGATTGACGCCCGGTGTCAATCGGCGCGACGGCGGCGGGACGGCGGGAGCAGTCTGTGGTGACAGGGCCGCACACGGTCCTCGCCGAAGGGCCACGCACGGCCCTTCCTGACCGGGCCGAACACGGCCCCTGACGACCGGGCCCTACGGCAGCGTCGCCGCCGGGCCCGAACCCACCACAACCCACGCCGTGCCGACTCCTGCTTCCCGTCGACCCAACGGTGCCCGATAAGTAACCTTTATCCTGAGAGGCGAACTCGTCATGAGCATCACCCAGCAGTACCTGCTCGACAGCTACCGCGCCGCCCAGCACGACGAGCGCACCCCGCCCGCCCCCGGTCGACAGGACTGGCAGGTCATCCGCGAGGTGCGCGACTACGGCCGCTTCCGTGCCGTCGTCGAGGAACGCCCCGCCCACGGAAGGGTCAGGGCCGCGGTGGCCCGGCTCATCCCGGGATTCGCCGCACGAACTCCGCGACCGCATCGTTGACGTCGTCGGACGTCCACTCCAGGCCCGCCTCGGTCACGGTGACCTCCGTGACCGAGAGGCCGGGCGGACCGTCCGGGAACCAGCGGCCGAACAGCTGGGTCTTGGTCTCCTCGGCCTGACCGAGCGCGGCCTCGGTGAGGACTTCGGCGTCGTACGGCAGCCAGACCTGGAACTGGTGGGTGTGCGGCCGCTCCGGATGTACGCGCGACCAGGGCACCCCGGCGGACGCGAACCCTTCGCGCAGCGCTTCGGCGACCACGCGCGCGTGGCCGACGTAGTCCGGCAGCCGCGGAAGCGTGTTCTTCAGGCCCAGCAGCGCGGCGACGGCGGCCGGGAACTGCTGGAAGACCTGGCCGCCGTAGCGGTGGCGCCAGGTCCTTGCCTCGTCGACCAGGGTGCGCGGGCCCGCGAGCACCGCGCCGCTCAGGCCGTCCAGGGACTTGTAGAACGACACGTACACGGTGTCCGCGAGACCGGCGATCTCCGCGAGGGAGCGGCCGAAGTGCGGTGTGCACTCCCACAGGCGCGCACCGTCGAAGTGCACGACGGCGTCCCGTTCCCTGGCCGCCTCCACGACCTCTTCGAGCTCCTCCCAGGAGGGCAGCACGAAACCGGCGTCCCGGAGCGGCAGTTCGAGCATCAGCGTCCCGAAGGGCTCCTCGAAGTCCCGTACCTCCTCGGCGGTGGGCAGCCGGGGCTCCCGCGTCGGATGCACCGTGCGCAACCCGCTCACCGCGGAGAGGGCGCCCCCTTCGTGCACCTCGGGATGGGCCTTCGGATGCAGGGCGACGGTCGTGTTGCCCGTGCGGCCCGCCCAGCAGCGCAGGGCGACCTGCTGGGCCATCGTGCCGGTCGGGAAGAAGGCGGCCGCCTCCTTGCCGAGCAGCCGCGCGACCTCGTCCTCCAGGCGTGCGACGACCGCGTTGCCGTAGATGTCGGTGGGCTCGTCCGGGTCCACGACCTCGAAGGCCGCGTCGGCGAGCGCGGAGAGCCGGGTGGCGAGCGGTTGGTGGGCGGACCAGCGGTGCAGGGTGCGGGTGGCGCCGAGGGCGGCGGACCGGCGGCGGGCGGCGAGCAGGTCCTGCTCGCCGCCGTGCTCGCCCGGCTCTTCGCCCGCCTGCGCTCCGTCGTGTGAAGTCATCCCCCGAGCATGGCGTGCGATCGGCCGCCGGTCATATGAATACCCACAGCCTGTGGACAGCCGAGGACGCGGCACGGACCGATCGCGTTAGCATGACGAGAAATCGTCCGGTACCCCGAGCGGACTGGAACGGGAAGGCGTCATCGCGTGAACGCACCTCATCAGCCAGACCCGCGGGACCGCCCCGCGAGGCTCACGGTGGGCGTCGTGGGAGCGGGCCGTGTCGGCCCCGCGCTCGCCGCGGCGCTCCAGCTCGCCGGGCACCGCCCGGTCGCCGCGTCCGGTGTCTCCGACGCGTCCGTACGACGCGCGGCGGCCCTGCTGCCCGACGTCCCCCTCGTGCCGCCCGCCCAGGTCCTGGAGCGCGCCGACCTGGTCCTCCTGACCGTCCCGGACGACGCCCTTGTCGGCCTCGTCGAGGGCCTCGTCGAGACCGGCGCCATCCGCCCCGGCCAGCTCCTGGTGCACACCTCCGGGCGGTACGGCACCCAGGTGCTCGAACCGGCGCTCCGCGCGGGCGCCCTGCCGCTCGCTCTGCACCCGGCCATGACGTTCACCGGCACCCCCGTCGACGTGCAGCGCCTCGCTGGCTGCTCCTTCGGCGTGACCGCTCCCGAGGAGCTGCGCCTGGCCGCCGAGGCGCTGGTCATCGAGATGGGCGGCGAGCCAGAGTGGATCGCCGAGGAGGCCAGGCCGCTGTACCACGCGGCGCTCGCGCTCGGCGCGAACCACCTGGTCACGCTGGTCGCCGAATCCATGGACCTGCTCCGGGACGCGGGCGTGGCCGCCCCCGACCGGATGCTCGGCCCGCTGCTCGGCGCGGCCCTGGACAACGCCCTGCGGTCCGGCGACGCCGCCCTCACCGGCCCCGTCGCGCGCGGGGACGCGGGCACGGTCGCCGCGCACGTCGCCGAGCTGCGCAAGCACGCCCCGCAGACCGTCGCCGGATATCTGGCGATGGCCCGCGCGACCGCCGACCGCGCGCTCGCCCACGGGCTGCTCAAGCCCGAGCTCGCCGAGGACCTCCTGGGGGTCCTCGCCAACGGCGGGGGCGGGGCCGGCGACGCCGAGGGAGGAACCCGATGACCCGCCTCGTGCACACCGCCGAACCCCTGCGCACCCGCCCGCGCGTCGGCCGCCGCGTCGTCGTCATGACCATGGGCGCCCTGCACGAGGGCCACGCCACGCTGATCCGCACCGCACGCCGCATGGCGGGCGACGAGGGCGAAGTCGTGGTCACGGTCTTCGTGAACCCCCTCCAGTTCGGTGCGGGCGAGGACCTCGACCGCTACCCCCGCACCCTGGACGCCGACGTCAAGATCGCCGAACAGGAAGGCGCGGACTTCGTGTTCGCCCCTTCCGTGGACGAGGTCTATCCCGGCGGCGAACCGCAGGTCCGGATCAGCGCGGGGCCCATGGGCACGCTCCTCGAAGGGGCCACCCGCCCCGGACACTTCGACGGCATGCTCACGGTCGTCGCCAAGCTGCTGCACCTCACCCGGCCCGACGTGGCGTTGTACGGCCAGAAGGACGCCCAGCAGCTCGCCCTCATCCGCCGCATGGTGCGCGACCTGAACTTCGGCGTGGAGATCGTCGGCGTACCCACCGTGCGCGAGGACGACGGCCTGGCGCTCTCCAGCCGCAACCGCTACCTCTCCCCGGCCGAGCGGCGCACCGCGCTCGCGCTCTCCCAGGCGCTCTTCGCGGGCCGCGACCGGCACGCCGCCCAGGAGGCACTCCACGCGCGGGCGGCGCTCGCCCCCGTCACGCACGCGCGCGCCGACGCCCTGAACGCCCTGGGGGAGTCCCGCGCCGCGGCCGACACCCACGCGGTCGCCCAGTCCGTCACGCCGACGGTGCCCGGCGGCCCCGCGGCCGTCCGTGCCGCCGCCCGCCAGGTCCTCGACCAGGCGGCCCGCAGCCGGCCCCCGCTCGAACTGGACTACTTGGCGCTGGTCGACCCGGCCGACTTCACGGACGTACAGCCGGGCCACACCGGTGAGGCGGTCCTCGCCGTCGCGGCCAAGGTCGGCGCGACCCGGCTGATCGACAACATCCCGCTCACGTTCGGAGCCACCCCATGAGTGCCACCGGAATACGGCTGCACGCCCCCGCGCCCGGCTGGTCCCTGGAAGCCGACATCGTCGTCGTCGGCTCCGGAGTGGCAGGGCTCACCACGGCCCTGCGCTGCTCGGCGGCGGGCCTGAAGACGGTCGTGGTCACCAAGGCCCGCCTCGACGACGGCTCCACGCGCTGGGCCCAGGGCGGCATCGCGGCGGCACTCGGCGAGGGCGACACCCCCGAGCAGCACCTGGACGACACCCTCGTGGCGGGCGCGGGCCTGTGCGACGAGGAGGCCGTGCGCGCGCTGGTCACCGAGGGCCCTGACGCCGTACGCCGCCTCATCGAGACCGGCGCCCACTTCGACACGGGCCCCGAGGGCGCCATCGAGCTGACCCGCGAGGGCGGCCACCACCGCCGCCGCATCGCCCACGCGGGCGGTGACGCGACCGGCGCCGAGATCTCCCGCGCCCTGGTCGAGGCGGTGCGCGCACGGTCCATACCGACCGTGGAGAACGCGCTCGTACTGGACCTCCTGACCGACGCCGACGGCCGCACCGCCGGTGTCTCCCTGCACGTCATGGGAGAGGGCCAGCACGACGGCGTGGGCGCGGTCCACGCCCCCGCGGTCGTCCTCGCCACCGGCGGCATGGGACAGGTCTTCTCGGCGACCACGAACCCGTCCGTGTCGACGGGCGACGGCGTCGCGCTCGCCCTGCGCGCGGGCGCCGAGGTGAGCGACCTGGAGTTCGTGCAGTTCCACCCCACCGTGCTCTTCCTGGGCGCCGACGCGGAGGGCCAGCAGCCGCTGGTCTCCGAGGCGGTGCGCGGCGAGGGAGCCCACCTCGTGGACGCGGACGGCGTGCGCTTCATGGCCGGCCGGCACGAGCTCGCGGAGCTCGCGCCCCGGGACATCGTCGCCAAGGGCATCATGCGGCGCATGCAGGAACGGGGCGCCGAGCACATGTACTTGGACGCCAGGCACTTCGGCGCCCAGATGTGGGAGAACCGCTTCCCGACGATCCTCGCCGCCTGCCGTGCCCACGGCATCGACCCGGTGACCGAGCCCATCCCCGTCGCCCCGGCCGCGCACTACGCCTCCGGCGGCATCCGCACCGACCCGCACGGCCGCACCACGGTCCCGGGTCTGTACGCCTGCGGAGAGGTCGCCTGCACCGGCGTGCACGGAGCGAACCGCCTCGCCTCCAACTCCCTGCTTGAAGGCCTGGTCTACGCCGAGCGCATCGCCGCGGACATCGCGGCACAGCACGCCGAGAACACCCTCCACGCGCGCGTGCCCACACCGGTCGCCCACCCCGACACCCCCGCGCACCCCCTGCTGCCCCCCGAGGCCCGCTTCGCCATCCAGCGCGTGATGACCGACGGCGCCGGAGTGCTCAGGTCCGCCGACTCCCTCTCCGAGGCCGCGGCCCGGCTCGCCCGCATTCACGCCGAGGCCGCGGGCGCGCTCGCCGAGCACGGCAAGACCGCCGAGCCCGGCGTCGACACCTGGGAGACCACCAACCTCCTGTGCGTCGCCCGTGTTCTGGTGGCCGCCGCGCAGCGCCGCCAGGAGACCCGCGGCTGCCACTGGCGCGAGGACCGCCCCGACCGCGACGACGAGGCATGGCGGCGCCACATCGTCGTACGCCTCAACGCGGACCGGACCCTGGCCGTACATACGACCGAGACCGCAGACTTCCCTCCGACGACCAGCCTTCAGGAGAAGTGACCGTGAGCACCCCCGACGACCTCCCTCTCGCCCCCACCGGCGGTGGCTGCGGCGATGCCTGCGGCTGCGGCTCGGACGACGCGTACGACCCCATGGAGTGCGGCCTCGACCCCGCTCTCGCGCAGCTCCTGACCGAGGCGGGGCTCGACCCCGTGCAGGTCGAGGACATCGCGCACATGGCGATCGAGGAGGACCTGGCAGGCGGCGTGGACGTCACCTCGGTCGCCACGATCCCCGAAGAGGCCGTCGCCACCGGCGACTTCACCGCGCGCGAGGCCGGCACCGCAGCGGGCCTGCGCATCGCCGAAGCCGTCATCTCCATCGTCTGCACGGACACCTTCGAGGTGGAGCGGCACGTCGAGGACGGCGACCGGGTGGAGGCGGGCGACAAGCTGCTCAGCGTCACCACCCGCACCCGCGACCTGCTCACCGCCGAGCGCAGCGCGCTCAATCTCCTGTGCCGCCTCTCCGGCGTGGCGACGGCCACGCGCGCGTGGGCCGACGCCCTTGAGGGCACGAGCGCCAAGGTCCGCGACACCCGCAAGACGACCGCGGGTCTGCGCGCCCTGGAGAAGTACGCGGTGCGCATGGGCGGCGGCGTGAACCACCGCATGGCGCTCTCCGACGCGGCCCTGGTGAAGGACAACCACGTGGTGGCCGCCGGAGGCGTGGAGCAGGCCTTCAAGGCCGTCCGTGAGGCCTTCCCCGACCTGGCCGTGGAGGTCGAGGTCGACACCCTCCACCAGCTGCGCGAGGTCGTGGACGCCGGCGCCGACCTGATCCTCCTGGACAACTTCACACCGGGCGAGACCGAGGAGGCCGTGGCCATCGTCGACGGCCGCGCGATCCTGGAGTCCTCGGGCCGCCTCACCCTGGAGAACGCCCGGGCGTACGCGGAAACAGGCGTGGACTTCCTCGCGGTGGGCGCCCTCACCCACTCCTCACCGATCCTGGACATCGGCCTCGACCTTCGCGCGCTCTCTGAAGGGGCGGAGTGACGACGACATGCTGCTGACCATCGACGTCGGAAACACCCACACCGTCCTCGGACTCTTCGACGGCGAGGAGATCGTCGAGCACTGGCGCATCTCCACCGAGGCCCGCCGCACCGCCGACGAACTCGCCGTGCTCCTCAACGGCCTGATGGGCATGCACCCGCTGCTCGGCGACGAGCTGGGCGACGGCATCGACGGCATCGCGATCTGCTCGACGGTCCCCTCCGTCCTGCACGAGCTGCGCGAGGTCACCAGGCGGTACTACGGAGACGTGCCCGCCGTCCTGGTGGAGCCCGGCATCAAGACCGGCGTGCCGATCCTCATGGACAACCCCAAGGAGGTCGGCGCCGACCGCATCATCAACGCGGTCGCGGCGGTCGAGCTCTACGGAGGCCCCGCCATCGTCGTCGACTTCGGTACGGCGACGACGTTCGACGCGGTCTCCGCACGCGGGGAGTACACCGGAGGCGTCATCGCTCCCGGCATCGAGATCTCCGTCGAGGCCCTCGGCGTGCGGGGTGCCCAGCTCCGCAAGATCGAGCTGGCCCGGCCGCGCAGCGTCATCGGCAAGAACACCGTGGAGGCCATGCAGTCGGGCATCCTGTACGGCTTCGCGGGCCAGGTCGACGGCGTCGTACAGCGCATGGCCCGCGAGCTGGCGGGCCCGGGCGGAGACCCGGACGACGTGACCGTCATCGCGACCGGCGGCCTCGCGCCCATGGTGCTCGGCGAGGCCACGGTCATCGACGAACACGAGCCGTGGCTGACCCTCATCGGCCTCCGTCTGGTCTACGAGCGCAACGTCTCCCGGAGTTGAGAACTCGGGCCGGCGCTCCGGCCGGACGCTCCGGGCGGAGCCCCGCGGCAGTCGGCTCATAACCGGCGGCTCATAAGCGGGGCTTGCGCACACAACCCTGCGCCCCATACAAGAGTCTGCGCAGGGACGGGACTTGGGAGGGTTCGAGCGGGCGTGGAGCAAATGGGGCGTAGGGGAAGACTGGCCGCGGCAGTGGCGGCCGGGGTGCTGGCAGGGCTCGCCGGCCCTGCCGCGACGGCGAGCACGGCCACCGGGTTCGACGGCGCCGTGCACGCCGGTCACGCCGTGCACGCCGTGAGCGTCCCGGCCGCGGCGGCGGCCTCACCGTCCCCCGCCTCAAGCATGACGCCCACCTCAAGCACGACCCCGGCCCCCAGCATCACCCCAAGCACCACCCCCACCTCCACCACGGCACCGGACAGCGAAGAGCAGGACCCCGACGCTCCTGCAGGCTCCGACACCCCCGCAGCCCCCGACGGCAAAATGGCGGACACCGGCGCGGGCGTCCTCCCCTGGATCGCCGCCGCCGCGGCCGGGGCCCTGGGGGTCGGCGCGGTCGTCTTCGCGATGATCCGCCGCCGCTCGGAGTGAGGACGCACGCGTGAGCGCGGGCACCCGACCACCCCGGAGAAGCCACGCCACACATTGGCGTTAAGCGGATTTTGTCCACTTTGCACGTATCGTCAGTACATGCCCACGCCATACGGTTCTCGCGGCGGCATGGCCTTCGGTGCGGAGGAGTTGCGTGTGCTCCGCCGCGCTCTGGCCCTCGCCCTGCATCCCAGCCCCGTCTCCGACGAGGACGTCCAGGACTGCCTACGCCTAGCCGACGCCGTCGACGAGGCGGTGAGCGAGAGTGCCAGGCTCCGGGCCTTCCTGCTGGCCGACCTCGCCCGCTACCGGGCGGCCCTGCCCGGCACCGCCACCGGCTACCTCGCACTCCTGGCGGACGTCCTCGGTGCCGGCTATCAGCCGGACGCCGACGATCTCGCCGCGCTGCGCGCCCTGCGCGGCAACCCGGTCGCCGCCGCCCTCCTCGAGCGCTGCCGGACCGTCGCCGAGCAGGCCGTACGCGCCCGCCTCGCCGGCCGGTGCCACGCGTCCGTCCCGGCGCCCCGCGCCCTCGTCCCCGCCTCGCGCACGCGCCTGCGCGCGCTCCCCGGCGGTCGAGGCGAGGCGGCCGACCGGGCAGCACCCAAGCCCAGGACGCCGAACTCCTCTCCCGCGAAACCGGCCGCCCCGGAGCCGTCACGCCCCGTGCCGACCCCGGCCGAGGTCTTCCCTCCCAAGCGCCGCCCGACGGACCCCCCGCACCAACTCGCCGCGGGCTAGCTACTCTGGGGGGCATGGAATACGTCTCCGCGCTCCTGCCCCCCGTAGTGATGGCCGTGTTCTTCGGCGGTCTCATCGTGACGATCGTGAAGACCCAGGGCGGCGCCAACAAGGCCAAGGAGGATGCGGCCGTCGACGCCGTGATCTCCAGCGCCGAAGGCGCCCGGCAGACCCCCAAGGCCTGACGCCCCCCAGGACCGGCTCCGGCTACCTGGCGGTGACCCCGGCGTGACCTGAGGTCACCACCCGCACACCTTTGGCGTACGACTCGTTCACATTTCGAGTCGTACGCCCCTTTTGTTGTGGAAATGGCGCCTCCGCCACGTCCATCACGTCATTAGTGACATCTCCCACTATTGTTCTCGTGTGCCTCGCCCCTTGGGAGAACTCGAAGACTCAGTCATGACACGGGTGTGGAAGTGGAACCGCCCCGTGACCGTTCGAGAAGTCCTGGAAGACCTTCAGCAGGAACGGTCCATCGCGTACACCACCGTCATGACCGTTTTGGACAATCTTCATCAGAAGGGCTGGGTGCGCCGTGAAGCGGAAGGCCGTGCCTATCGATATGAGGCGGTCTCCACTCGGGCCGCCTACGCTGCCGCACTGATGAACGAAGCTTGGTCGCAGAGCGACAACCCGGCTGCCGCTCTCGTCGCGTTCTTCGGCATGATGTCGGCGGAACAGCGCGAAGCACTCAGTGACGCGATGCGGATCGTGGCCCCGCTCTCTCAGGCGCCCATCTCTGAGGCGCCCATCTCTGAAGCTCCGATCTCTGATGCCCCGATCTCGCGAGGCCCCGCCACCGAAGCCCCGCAGAACCCCGGCGAGGCGGAGCCCGAAGCAGAGCGATAGCGTCCGGTCATGCCAGCAGAACCCCCTGAACTCAGCGCTAAAGCAGTCTCCGTACGCCGGGCGCGCACAGCCGATGTGCCGGTCGTACGCAACCTCCTGGACTCCTACGCCCGTCAGGGGATCCTGCTCGACAAAGCGACGGTCACCCTTTACGAGTCCATCCAGGAGTTCTGGGTGGCGGAACGCGACGACAACGCCGAGGTCGTCGGCTGCGGAGCCCTCCACGTCATGTGGGAAGACCTCGCGGAAGTGCGCACTCTCGCGGTGAACCCCGGCGTCAAGGGCGCCGGAGTGGGGCATCAGGTGTTGGAGAAGTTGCTGCAGACCGCTCGCTGGCTCGGTGTCCGCAGGGTTTTCTGTCTCACCTTCGAAGTCGACTTCTTCGCGAAGCACGGCTTCGTGGAGATCGGTGAGACGCCTGTCGACGGAGATGTCTACAGCGAGCTGCTGCGTTCCAAAGACGAGGGCGTCGCGGAGTTCCTCGGCCTCGAACGAGTGAAACCGAACACCTTGGGCAACAGCCGGATGCTTCTGCATCTGTGATCGTCGCCGGTATTCCGGTCTGCCTGCCACCCCGGTTCCCTATGTCCGAAACGCGCACGTTTCCTGGGTTCTCAGGGTCCCAGGTCTCTCCCGGGGGTTTGTGTTTTTCCAGCAAAAGCGGTTTGCTTTCCGACGTACTGCAGTACTGCATATAACAGGGGGCGGCGATTCTGCGGCTCGCGCCGTGCGATCCGGCCCTAAGTTATCGATGAAAGGAAATCCGGTGGCACAGAAGGTTCAGGTCCTTCTTGTCGATGACCTCGACGGTGGCGAGGCAGACGAGACCGTGACGTTTGCGCTGGACGGCAAGTCGTACGAGATCGACCTCACCACGTCGAACGCGGACAAGCTCCGCGGTCTTCTTGAGCCTTACCTCAAGGGCGGTCGTCGTACCGGTGGCCGTGGTTCGGCCGGGCGTACCAAAGCCCGCGCCTCCGCCACGAGCGGCGGTCAGGACACCGCGGCGATCCGTGCCTGGGCCAAGGACAACGGTTTCGAGGTCAACGACCGCGGCCGCGTTCCCGCGTCCATCCGCGAGGCCTACGAGAAGGCCAACGGCTGACGACGGGTCCGTCGCAACCGGACCCGGTGGCACTGCGTTGCCGCCGTGTCCACAAGTCGTACGAGACCGGAGCCCACGGCGGGGTCGCTGTGGGGCATGGCGCCACCCCCCACGCAGGACAGGGAAGGCAATGCCGGCAGCGTCGGCTCCACCTCGCACCCGGGCTCCGGGGGTCGCAGCCACACGGCGGCCCCCCGCGTGCCGGGCCACCCCGGAGGCGTGGGCGCGTCGATCCGTCCGCCCGCACCGATGGCCGTGAGGTCCAGTGGGATGCCACCCCACTCCAGCCAGTCCAGGAGCCCCGGCAGCTCGTCGGCGCTCCCCGCGGCCACGAAGAGCCGCATCGTTTCTCCTCGCAGAGCCACCGGGGCTTTCGGCCCCAGATGCCTCAGCGCGGCGAAGCCGGCCTCGGCGGGCAGCTGCAGTACGTCGAAGCGGAGCCCCGTCAGGAGCCGCACCGGCAGCCCGGGGAGGCGCTCGTCCGTCGCCCAGCCGAGCTCGTTCTCGTACCACTGCCGCACCAGGACGCTGGGCTCGACCGGCACACGGGGCTGGGGAACGGTGAAGGCCATGCATGGAGCAACCGGCCGGAAGCGCCTTGAGTTACGCAGAGTGGCACAACGATCGCCCTGGGTGGCCGGAAAGAGGGCGTGAACGCGCACTCGGCCGCGCAAGGGTGTTCGCCCGTAGCGGAGGGAACCGGCGTGCGCCGCATGGAGTGTCAGTCCTTACGGGTAAGACATCCCTAGTGGGGAGGGGCGACACACGCGCGAGGCCGTCTCACGTTCGCCATCGGCGTAGTGGTGGTGAGGGTAAGTGCTTGGCCTGCGGGAACATCGTCTCGCACCATCGGGTTGGAGCAGTTGTCGGCGTTCGGGGTCAGGAGGCACCTCTTGTTCTCGGCCGGGTGTCGGCAGTTGGAATGAGCGGTCCCCGCTTGCGGGACTAAGCTGCGGAAGGACAGGGAGGGGACAGCCCCCTTACTGCCTGACCGCTCTGAGGAGCGATTAACGATGTTCGAGAGGTTCACCGACCGCGCGCGGCGGGTTGTCGTCCTGGCTCAGGAAGAAGCCCGGATGCTCAACCACAACTACATCGGCACCGAGCACATCCTCCTGGGCTTGATCCACGAGGGCGAGGGTGTCGCCGCTAAGGCCCTGGAGAGCCTCGGGATTTCGCTCGAGGCGGTCCGCCAGCAGGTGGAGGAGATCATCGGTCAGGGCCAGCAGGCCCCGTCCGGCCACATCCCCTTCACCCCCCGTGCCAAGAAGGTCCTGGAGCTTTCGCTCCGCGAGGCCCTTCAGCTGGGCCACAACTACATCGGCACCGAGCACATCCTGCTCGGCCTGATCCGCGAGGGCGAGGGCGTCGCCGCCCAGGTCCTCGTGAAGCTGGGCGCCGATCTCAACCGGGTGCGGCAGCAGGTCATCCAGCTGCTCTCCGGATACCAGGGCAAGGAGACCGCCACCGCAGGCGGTCCTGCGGAGGGCACGCCTTCCACGTCCCTGGTGCTCGACCAGTTCGGCCGGAACCTCACCCAGGCCGCTCGTGAATCCAAGCTCGACCCGGTCATCGGGCGCGAGAAGGAGATCGAGCGGGTCATGCAGGTGCTGTCCCGCCGTACGAAGAACAACCCCGTGCTCATCGGCGAGCCCGGCGTCGGCAAGACCGCCGTCGTCGAGGGCCTGGCGCAGGCCATCGTCAAGGGCGAGGTGCCCGAGACCCTCAAGGACAAGCACCTCTACACCCTGGACCTGGGCGCGCTCGTCGCCGGTTCGCGGTACCGCGGTGACTTCGAGGAGCGCCTGAAGAAGGTCCTCAAGGAGATCCGCACCCGCGGCGACATCATCCTGTTCATCGACGAGCTCCACACCCTGGTGGGTGCGGGCGCCGCCGAGGGCGCGATCGACGCGGCGAGCATCCTCAAGCCGATGCTGGCCCGTGGTGAGCTGCAGACCATCGGTGCGACGACGCTGGACGAGTACCGCAAGCACCTGGAGAAGGACGCGGCCCTCGAGCGCCGCTTCCAGCCCATCCAGGTCGCCGAGCCGTCGCTGCCGCACACCATCGAGATCCTCAAGGGTCTGCGCGACCGTTACGAGGCCCACCACAGGGTCTCCATCACGGACGAGGCGCTGGTCCAGGCCGCCACCCTGGCCGACCGGTACATCTCGGACCGCTTCCTGCCGGACAAGGCGATCGACCTGATCGACGAGGCCGGTTCCCGGATGCGCATCCGCCGGATGACCGCGCCGCCGGACCTCCGCGAGTTCGACGAGAAGATCGCGGGTGTCCGCCGCGACAAGGAGTCCGCGATCGACTCGCAGGACTTCGAGAAGGCCGCTTCGCTCCGTGACAAGGAGAAGCAGCTGCTCGCGGCGAAGGCCAAGCGCGAGAAGGAATGGAAGGCCGGCGACATGGACGTCGTCGCCGAGGTCGACGGCGAGCTCATCGCCGAGGTCCTGGCCACGGCCACCGGCATTCCGGTCTTCAAGCTGACCGAGGAGGAGTCCTCGCGTCTGCTGCGCATGGAGGACGAGCTCCACAAGCGGGTCATCGGCCAGAAGGACGCCATCAAGGCGCTCTCGCAGGCGATTCGTCGTACGCGTGCGGGTCTGAAGGACCCGAAGCGTCCCGGTGGCTCGTTCATCTTCGCCGGTCCGTCCGGTGTCGGTAAGACGGAGCTTTCCAAGACGCTCGCCGAATTCCTCTTCGGTGACGAGGACGCCCTGATCTCCCTCGACATGTCGGAGTTCAGCGAGAAGCACACGGTCTCGCGTCTCTTCGGTTCGCCGCCCGGATATGTCGGTTACGAAGAGGGCGGGCAGCTGACGGAGAAGGTCCGCCGCAAGCCGTTCTCGGTCGTCCTCTTCGACGAGGTCGAGAAGGCCCACCCGGATATCTTCAACTCGCTCCTTCAGATCCTGGAAGACGGTCGCCTGACCGACTCCCAGGGCCGGGTCGTGGACTTCAAGAACACGGTCATCATCATGACGACCAACCTCGGCACGCGTGACATCTCCAAGGGCTTCAACCTCGGATTCGCCGCCGCGGGTGACGTCAAGTCGAACTACGAGCGCATGAAGACCAAGGTCAACGACGAGCTGAAGCAGCACTTCCGCCCGGAGTTCCTGAACCGTGTCGACGACACGGTGGTCTTCCACCAGCTCACCGAGGAAGACATCATCCAGATCGTCGACCTCATGCTCGCCAAGGTGGACGAGCGTCTGAAGGACCGCGACATGGGCATCGAGCTCAGCGGTGACGCGAAGAAGCTCCTGGCCAAGAAGGGTTACGACCCGGTCATGGGCGCCCGGCCGCTGCGCCGGACGATCCAGCGCGAGATCGAGGACATCCTGTCGGAGAAGATCCTCTTCGGCGAGCTCCGCCCCGGCCACATCGTGGTCGTCGGCACGGAGGGTGAGGGCGAGGAAGCCAAGTTCACCTTCCGCGGCGAGGAGAAGGCGGCGCTTCCGGACGTCCCGCCGATCGAGCAGGCGGCTGGTGGCGCCGGGCCTAACCTGAGCAAGGAGGCGTAGGCCTCCGGCCCGCAGAGCAGTGCAGGGGCTGCCCCGGATCGTGAGAAACGGTCCGGGGCAGCCCCTTTTTGGCGTCTTCCGGCTGCGGGTGCGTTGTGGTTGCTCGCGCAGCTCCCCGCGCCCCTTACGGGGCGCCCCCGGGGCTACGACGTGATCGTGATTCCCTCCGGTACGTTCCGTACTCGGGGCAGGCGGGGGTTCACGCGCAGCACGCTCAGGTTCGGGAAGCGCGAGAGCCAGGACATGTCCGTGTCGGCCAGCTCCGCGGTGACCCACAGATGGGTGAGCTGCTCGTGCTCCAGGCCGTCCAGGAGCTCCTCGGTGCGTATGACGCCCACGACCTGGATCCACGGCCGCCCGCCCAGCTGCCGCAGCGCCGCGAGCTCGGCGGTGTCGGAGACGGGGAAGTACAGGCCGACCGGATCGAGGTGGGCGATGATCTCGCGCGCGTACCGCTCCGTGTCGAAGTGCCGCCACGGGCGGACGAGCTCGACCCGGATGGACAGCGCCGAGCGGTGGCGCATGCGGGCGAGGTAGTCGATGGCGGCGTCGTCCTGGACGCGGGTGGCCGTGATCGCGAGGAGCAGCGCCTGCTGATCGCTCGGCACCTGCTCGGGGTCCGGAAGCTGCTCAAGGACGATGGGGCCGACCCAGCCGAGGCTGCGGGCGGCGAGCTCCGTGGTGGGGCGTACGAGGTTCTTCGTGCGGTCGTGGACGAGCTGCTGCACCGCCGGGTCGAGCTCGGTGACGTGCTCCAGGCAGGCCGCGGCCATCAGGCGCCGGTGGTTCACGTGCGGGCGGCGCAGGTTCGGGGCCGCGGCCAGGAGCCGCTCCAGGAAGTCGGCGCACTCCTCGGGCCGCGCGTGGGCGGCGGCCATACGGATGACCTCTTCCCACTCGGCACGGTGCGCGTGCTCGACGAGGGTGCGGAACTGGCCCCGGGCCACTATCTCCTTGGCGGCGAGATAGTCCTGGAAGGTGCGGTGGATGAAGTCCACCGAGACGCCCGCCTGCTCGCGCAGCAGACCGGTGCGGTGCAGCAGATGACGGAAGATCTTCTCGCCGTCGCCCTCGGCGCGTGCGGAGGGGATGGCGGGCAGAGCGCTGTCCAGGATGGCGACCACGCGTTCGCGCGGCAGCTCCGAGACACCCTCCTCCACCATCGCGTGGGCCAGCTTGCGCAGGAGCAGCTCCCGGGGCCCTTGCTGGAGCCGCACATCGTCGGCGTACAGCACGTCGCGTTCGGGGTCGCGGCGCTGGAGGAGCATCTCCAGGGCCGCGTCGTACAACTCCTTGCGGCCTTTGGGCAGGGAGCCGGAACGGTCCCGGTTGAGGGCGCAGATCAGGCCGCACATCAGGGGGTTGGTGGCGAGCTGGCGCAGTTCGCGGTAGATGCGCACGGAGTGCAGGAGGCGCTCCTCGTACTCCCGCAGCTTGTCGCGGTCCGTCTGCTCCTTGCACTGGTCGTCGCTCATCGCCGCCGCGTGCCAGTCGTGGATGAAGCGGGTGACCTGGTCGCGTGACATCGGCGCAAGGGACAGCTCCTTGAAGCCCTCTTCGGCGAGGCGTTCCTGGGCGAGCCAGCCGTCGTCGACGGCGGAGGGGCGGGACGTCACCAGGCAGCCGTTGCCGGAGAAGATGCGAAGGAGGCGGCGCAGCTGGTTGCGCAGCTCGCCGCGGGTCGCCTCCGGGGCCTCGTCGATCCCGTCGACCAGGAGCATGGCGCGGCCCGCGAGGAGGGTGCGCACGACCCACCCCTCGGGGGCCTGGCCGGCCAGCGGGTGGCGGACGGCGTGCAGGAAGTCGTCCGGGGCGGGGAAGCCCTCGCGGGCGAAGCGGCGTACGGGCAGCACGAAGGGTACGCGGGCGCCCTCGCGCGCCGCGGCCACGGCGAGCCACTGGACGAGGGTCGTCTTGCCCGAGCCCGCGTCGCCGCGCAGCAGGACCCGCTCGTGGCCCTCCAGGGCCCGGTCGGCGAGCAGCACGGTGCGCGGCTCGCCCGGTACGCCGCTGCCGCTGCTCTCCTCGGCCTCCAGGCTGAGGTAGGTGTCCTCCAGGGGCCAGCGGTCCGGCGCGTTGGCCAGGTCCACGCCGACGATCGTGAGCCAGCCGTGCTGACGTACGACCTCTTCGGCGTAGGCGGCCTCGAAGTCCCGGTCCTCCTGGGAGCGTTCGGGTTGGCGGGACGCTGCCTCCGCGTCGTTCAGGTCGATGAGCTGGCGGATGCGGCTCGCCCGCTCGGCCATGTGCCGCTGGATGTGCGGGGAGCGCCGCACGAAGTGGTACAGGACGTGCAGGCACACGGCGACGAGCAGCTCGTCGTGGAACCAGGCGGCCCTGGGGGAGAGGGCGCGGTCCGCGCCCTGCACGGCGCCCCTCAGGCGCCGGGCGTAGTCCTGCGGGCCCAGGCGCACGGCTTCCACGTCCGTGAGGTCCAGTTCCCCGATGGCGAGCAGTGTGCGCGTCAACACGTCGACGACAGCGGCCAGTTCGGCCGTCGGGGCGGAGTGCGCCTCGGCGGCGAGGTGGACGAGGTCCGCGGCCGTGCGGTGCACGTCGTCCGGTGTCGCCGGGGCGCCGGCGCCGCGCCAGGTGGTGAGGGCGGCGATCAGGTCGGGCGTGTTGGGTGGCTGTTCGGGAGGCAGCCGGATGAGCCGTTGTACCAGGGGTCCTGCGAGCGTCGAGGAGATGCGGACAACGGGCTCCATGGACATAGGGGGTCCCTGCGGGTGGGATTTCGTGTGTCGTGGAGGGTCAAGGGTAGGTCAATTCCCCTGCGGTGGAGGGGGGATGGGCTCGATCCGGCGCGCGCGGGGGAGTGGGGGCGGGTGTGGGGGCCCGGGTGGGCGTGAGGGGGTGGGTCGGGGTGCAGGAAAATCCCGTCAGGTGGGGCCTGGTGCCGCGGCCGACGGGATTTTTCTGCAACGCGTACGCCGATGTGGCGGGCGGCCGTGGGGTGAGAGGGGGCGGTGGGGCTGATCGGGTCGGGTTGGGCTGGTGGGGTCGGTCGGGTCGGTCGGGTCGGAGGGTGTGTTCCGGCCTGTGCGGGGGCTCAGGTGAGTTCCGTGCCGTACACCTTCTCGACCGTCATCGTGATCAGCACCCGGCGGTCGGACACCATGGTCTCGCGGTACTCGTCCCAGTCCGGGTGCTCGCCCGCCGCGGCCCGGTAGTAGTCGACCAGCGCCTGCACCTCGGGCCCTCGCGGGTCGGTCCCGGGCCCGATGAGGGTGGCGGTGCCTTCGGCGGTGGCCCAGGCGCGGCCGTCGGGGCTCGTCACCTCCAGCGTGGCGCGGGGGTCACGGCGCAGGTTCGCGACCTTCGCCGTCCGCGCGGTCGTCGATACGCGGATGACGCCCGCGGCACGGTCGTACGCCGGCATGACAGGCGAGAGCTGGGGCCGCCCGTCGGCCTTGATGGTCGCCAGCACACCGAGGCTGCTCCGGGCGAGGAGGGAGTGGAGGGCGTGGGGGCCGAAGGGTGCGTCCGTCGTCGTCATGTCGGACCCAACTCGTCGCGGTGGTACGGGTATTCCTGGCGTGGGACCAGCCGCTGCGCACGGCTTCATCGGCGTAGAAGTCCAGTGCCCCGGAGGGCGTTAGGTGGATGTTAGTGGGGCGGGAGCTCGGCATTAGTGGGCTCGGTCAGAGTCGGTGTTGTTCCCGAGGAGGGGACGACGACACCGACTACCTACGAGGGATTCCGCCATGCGTTCCAACTCCACCGCTGCCACTCGTCGCCGCACTCTCCGCTTCGCCGCCGCGGCTCTGACCGTCGCCGCGAGCCTCTCGCTCACCGCCTGCAACGGCGATGACATCACGGGGCAGGGCGACCCCTCGGCCGCCTCCAGCTCCTCCAGCTCGTCCTCGTCGGGCGGCGGCTCGGAGCAGGGCGGTTCCGGTTCGGACAGTGGTTCGGGGCAGGCTGGTGGGAAGGACTCGGCCGCCAAGGCCTCCGGCGGGCAGGGCGCTGCGGCCGGGAGCGATGCGGGCGGCGTCGAGCGAGCCGAGAAGTGCCGTACGGATGATCTCGACATCTCGGCGTCGGACAGCACCATCGACGGTGACGACAAGGGTTCGGTCGCGGTGACGTTCAAGAACCCCGGCGACCGGGGCTGCCTGCTCTCCGGGTTCGCGGGTGTCGACCTGAAGACCAACGCGGGGGATCTGTCCGCCACGCGTGAGGGCAAGCCCGCCGACCAGATGGTCCTCACGGGCGGGGAGTCGGTCTCCTTCTACGTCAGCTACCCGATGAACGACTCGGGCGGCTCCGGTGTCCGCATCACCGGCCTCGTGGTGACCCCGCCCGGAGAGACGAAGTCGTCCACCCTGGCCTGGCCGGGCGCCGCCACGCTGCCCGTCAGCGACGGCACCGGCCCCTCGGTCAACGTCGGCCCGATCGGCAGCGCGGGCCAGGGTGGCGCGTCGTAGCTCGCCTCCACCCTTGACCACGGAGTGACCGCAGCAGGGCCCCAAGGCTGAGGACGGCGCCTTGGGTCCCCTTGCGTTTAGCGGGGCGCCCTGTTGAGGGTGCGTATCAGGGCGGCGAGGGCTTCAGGTGTTGTGGTGAGGGTTGTCTCCGGGGTGTCGCTCTCGCGGAGGTGGATGGTGAGGGCGTTGTCGCCGTGGGTTGCGGAGGCGACGTTGACGCAGTTGGCGCCGGCTGCCTCGCTGAAGGATGACTTCTGCCAGGTGGGCTCGGTCATTGGGGCCTCCTGGTGAGGGTGCGTATCAGTGCGGAGAGGGCGGCTGGCGTCGTGGTGAGGGTCGTCTCTGGGGCGTCGCTTTCGCGGAGGTAGATCGTGTCGGCTTCGCGAGATGAGGCGATGTAGACGCAATTGTCTCCGCCGCCTTCGCTGAAGGTGGACTTCTGCCAGACGAGTTCAGTCATGGTGGCTTCCCTGGTGGGTGTAGAGCAGATGTTGGATCAGGCCGCAGGAGTCCCGGTGCTCAAGGGCGCCGGTGGGCACGGCCGGTGGGAGGGCGTTGTGACACAGGTCGGTGAACGTGGCCCGGTAGCGCGCCAGGCTCTCCTCGTCGTCCAGGACAACGCGCGCCGCCGGGTGTTCCAGGAGGACAGTGCCGAGTCGCGCTACGGCGGGTTCGACATGCAGGAAGGGTGCGCTCAGCCAAGCCCCAGGTCCCGCCTCGAAGGGCAGGACCTGAAGGGTCACGTTGGGCAGAGCGGCAGCACCCAGGAGGTGCGTCAGTTGCTCGCGCATGACGCGCGCGTCGCCGACGACAAGTCGAACGGCGGCTTCGTGGATGACCGTGTGCAGATGAGGACCGGTGGGTTCGAGCACCGACTGTTGGCGGGCGAGTCGGAAGGCCACCAGGTTCTCGATCTCGTCGGGTCGCGCCGTGGGACGGGAGCTTTGAAAGAGGGCCCGCATGTAGGCCTTGGTCTGGAGGAGTCCGGGCAGGACCAGGGTTTCGTAGCTGTGGATGTGGACTGCGCCGGACTCCAGTTCCGCCAGGTCCAGCGTGCGTTGCGGGAATGCGCGCCGGTACTCGGACCACCAGCCCTTGCCGTCGCTTTCCGCCAAGGAAGCCAGCGCCTCGGAGTAGGGCTCAGATCTGACGTCGTAGGCGTACATCAGTGCGGTGAGGCGGTCGGGTGCGATCGCTGTGCGAGCGGCTTCGATGTGACTGAGGTGGGCGGCCCCCATGCCGATCTGTGCGCTGGCCGCGTTCACCGACAGGTTGGCGGCTTCCCGCAGTTTGCGCAGTTCTGAGCCGAGCCGCCGCTGCCGTTCCGTGATGTGCGTGCGCAGAGCCATGTGGGCCTTCCCGGTGGTTGGGCCACAGTTTGCCGCTAACGCTCGGGTTGGGTCCATCAATCGCCGAGATCATGTTGCAGATCTGAGCACCTGGCCGCTACTTTAAGTGCGGCGACGCTCACGCAGAGATGTCGGAAGCCTCGCTGTCGACGCAGTAACCCCCTGCCCAGCCGCAGAAGCGCACTGTCCGATCCAAGTCCCCGTGCCGGACGGCGACTTGTTCGCGAAGGGCAGTAGGCCACTGCGGCCGGGCCACCAGCCGGTCAGGCGACAACATCACCGTCACAGCGATCGAACCCCGACGCGCGCCTTGGAGGCGTCTCATGGGTGTACCCCCGCATGACTCCGCAGCCGTATCCGAGCCCGAACTGCCCCACAGCTACACCCTGTTCGCCCCCGCCGGCGCCAGTTCCCCCAAGGTCTGCCGGGACTTCGTACGCAGCGCGCTGACCACCCTGGGGCTCGGCCACCTCGCCGAAGCCGCCGCGCTCTGCACCTCGGAACTGGTGACCAATGTCCATCAGCACACCAAGGGTGACGTGCACCTGAGAGCCGCCATCGCGGCCACGCACGTACGTGTTGCCGTGTACGACGGGAGCGATCAACTGCCGTCCCCCCGACGGGCTCCCGCCGAGGACGAAGGCGGGCGGGGGCTCTTTCTCGTGACCGCTCTGTCGGATGTGTGCGGGGTGACGCCCACCGGGGGTGGCAAAGGGGTGTGGTTCCAGCTCAATCGGTAGTGGCCGGGTAGACGTCGACTTCGATTCCGGCAGGGATCGTTTCGAGGCCGGTCACCTGGATGTCCGGGACGATCACGTGCCGCAGCGTCGGCGGGAGGGACACGGCGCTCAGGTCCATCGTCTCCTCGCCCGGTCGCGTGACCACCTGCAGGCGTGTGACCGCCGGGAAGACCTCCGCCAGGTGGGATGTCGCGTCCCGCCAGCCGTTGGTGCTGGTCAGAATCAGCTCCTGGATGGACGACAGGCGCAACGGGGGAGTCGCGTGGGCGAGGGTGGAGGGCGGAAGGCTCAGGCGTTCGAGCCGGGGGAGGTCTTCGAGTGTCTGCCAGTCGGCCACGGTGCTCGGGCCCCCGTCGGCACCGAGAATGAGCCAGGTCAACTCCCGCCATCTGCGGATGCGTTGTGAATCGATGAGCGCGTTCCAGCTGCCGACGACCCCGAGCGTACGCAGCGGAGCCTCGGCCGGGATGAGCGCGAGGCTCCACGCCTCGGCGACAAGGGAGAGATTGACGAAGCGGAGTGAGTCCAGGCAGCGCAGGCCGTCGAGCGCCTCGGGCGTGAGCCGGTCGGGAGGGATCTCCAGGGCCAGAGAGGTGGGGACGCAGGACGCGATCAGTCCGGACGCGGCCTCGGGGGAAACGGAGCTGCGAATGTCCAGATGCTTCGGCCGCAGGCCCAGCCGTTCGAGTTCCCTGACCTGGGCGTCGCTCTGGAGCGAGAAGTGCGTTTCGCCGTCGTCGAGTTGGGAGATGACCTGTTCCGCATAGGGGCGGGCCTCATACCGGCCCCATCCCCACATGAGCTGGCTGCGCACCCGCCAGGACGGATGCCGCGCGAGCCGTGCGAGCAACGGGATCGCCGCTTCCGACGCCACATGCGTCCCGGTCACCGCCACGCGACGGGCTTCGTCCTCGCTCAGGCCGTCCGGACCCGGCAGCAGGTCCAGGACCATGGGTCCGATCGCCGCCAGCTCGCGCGCCTCCTCCGTGCTTCGCGGCGGAATGAGCGCCGTCATGCGCCGCTCCACCTCTCCCCGCACATCGGGCGCCAGCTCCGCCGCGTGCTCCAGGCAGGCCGCCGCCATCAGATGGATCCGGTTCCGTGACCGTACGTCGGCGTGCGCGTCCCCGCGTTCCAGCAAGTCGCGGAAGATCTCCGCCCGTTCACGCGGCCGTGCCTGCGCCACGGCCATTCGGATGACGTCCGCCCACTGGTCGTCCGTGGCCTGTGTCACCAGAAGACCGAAGTCCCCTTCGTCCACCACGGCCCGCGCCCCCAGGAAGTCCTGGAACGTGCGGTGGATGAAGTCGACCGTGCCGGGGCTCGGTTCGCGCAGCAGACCACTGCGGTGCAGAAAGTGGACGTACACCGCCTGCGCGTCGCCGAGGACGGCCAGCTCCGGGACCGACGGCAGGGCGTCGGCGATGATCGCCTCCGCGCGCGAACGGTCCATCTCCGTGCGGCCGTTGCGGATCAGCCAGTACGCGAGACGTTGCAGCAGCTGGAGCTGCGGCTCCTCGCGCACCTCGGGGGTTCCCATGTCGCGCTCGCGGTCGCGGCGGACGAGCAGCATGGACAGCGCCGCCGTGTAGAGGTCCTTGCGGCTCAGCGGCAGGAAACCCCTGCGGTCGCGGTGCAGGGCGCAGATCAGGCCGCACATCAGGGGGTTGGTCGCCAGGAGGCCCAGGTCGGGTTTGGAAGAGACGGCTTGCAGCAGCTGGACCTCGTACGAAGCCAGCCCGGCGTCCTCCTCCGGTACGCCCGTCACGGCGGCGCTGTGCCAGCGGCTGATGAAGGCGGCGACCTCCTTCTCGCCCATCGGGGACAGGGTCAGCTCCGTGAAGCCCTCCTCGGCCAGCCAGTCCTCCCGTACCGCCGAGGGCCGCGACGTCACCAGCCAGCGGTTGCCCGGGTGGGCGTCGATGAGGTCGGTCAGCCACGCCCGCGTGCGTGCGCGCTCCGACTCCGGGATCTCGTCGATCCCGTCCACCAGGACCAGGGCGCGGCCCGCCGTCAGTACGCGGGTCTCCCAGCCCTTGGGCTGCGCGCCCGCCAGTGGGGACCCGACCGCGGACAGGAAGTCCGCGGGGGCGGGGAGGCGCTCGCCGTGCCGGGTGAGGGTACGGAGGGGGAGGACATAGGGAACGCGATCGTAGAGGTACGCCATGCGGTCGTCGTCCGGGGCGGGGCCGGCGGCGCTGACCGCGAGCCACTGGACGAGTGTCGTCTTGCCGGAGCCCGCCTCGCCGCGCAGGAGCACGCGGTCGTGGTCGGCCAGTGACTGGTCGGCGGGGCGGGGCGTGGGGGCGTTCGCGCTCCAGGGGCTCTCGCGCGGGTCCGCCATCCACGAGGCCTGCGTCCGGTCCGTGGCCTCCAGCGACATGTACGCGGCGTCCAGCGGCCACTTCCCCGGTGTCCGGGTCAGGTCGATCCCGAAGATCGTCAGCTTCCCGTGCTTCTTGGCGACGTACGCGAGATACCGCTGCTCGAAGGCCACGTCCTGAGCCCCTGGCAGCGGGTTCCGGGAGATCAGCTCGTCGGCCTTCGTGATCAGCTCGGCCTGTCGGCGGCTCTGTTCGACCAAGGTCCGGGCCACGAAGGACGACCGTTGCGTGAAGAAGTTCAGGACGTGCAGGCACGTCGTGTCGAGCAGGCGCTCGTAGAAGTACGTCGCGTCCGCCGACAGGTCACGGTCCGGGGCGTCAGCCGCGTCCCGCAGGCGGCCCGCCAGCGCCCGGGGACCCAGCTCCACCGCCTCCACGTCGCTCAGAGACAGGTCACCCAGCGCGTGCAGGGTGCGGGTCAGCGCGTCCGTGACCGCCTGCCGTTCATCGGCGGCGATCTCCCGTTCTCCCGCCCCCAGCGCCTGGTGGACCAGTTCCCCGGCCAGCCTGGTCAGGTCCTTTTCCGTCAGTGTTCGCTTCTCGCCCTTGAAGGACACCAGGCCCGACAGCCGCACAGGCCTGTCCACCAGGCCCGCGCCCGGCCCCTCGCGTACGAACAGCTTCTTGATCAGAGGGGCTACGACGCCCGAGGCGAGCCGGGCGCCCATGACCGCGGGATCCATGCGCCGAAGCGTAGTGCCGGTCACATTCCGAAGGTTGTGGATCTCGGTGACCGGTGACATGACGCACAGGCGATATGTCAGGTACTAGGCGGAATAGTGGTGACACTCGGGAGGCCGTTCGGGACCTTCGGCACGCAACCCCCGGGACCTTGGTCGCGTCGGGGGTGTTCACCCCCGGGACCTGCTGGCGCTGGCCCGAGACGCGCTGTCGAAGTGTGGTTAAACCCGGCTGCGGGTGCCTATTCCGGCATGTGGTTGAAGGAGTAATTGTCGGCATTTGTCGGTGTCAAGGGGTCGAAAGCCGGGCGGCTGGCTACGGCTTTAGGTAGTAGATGGGGGGTTTGAGCGGTGGGCGGAGCACGGGTTACCAAGGTGGGGCCCCGGCGGAACGCAGCGAAGCGTGTGGCCGGGTCCCTTTGTGTCCCACGTGCCTCGCAGCGACATGCGGCGGTGTCACGTACACGCTCCCCATCCCGGAGGTCATCCGCCATGACGAAGCGCGCCACGTCCACCCAGTCCGCCCTGTCCCTGCTCCGTACGCGGACGGCCGTCGTCACCGCCGCCACCCTCGGGCTCGGCGCCTCCGCCGTTCTCGGTACCGGGATCGCGGCCGCCGCGGACACCAAGGGCGGCGCGCTGCCCGGCGTCTCCGCCAACTCGATAGCGGCGCAGGCCGACGCGCAGGCCAAGGCCGCGTCCAAGGCTCAGCAGGCCGCCACCAAGGCCAAGCAGGATGCCGCCAAGGCCAAGCAGGCCGCCGCCAAGAAGGCCGCGGGCTGGCAGGACCCGGTCGACAAGTACACGCTCTCCGCGTCCTTCGGGCTCGGCGGCAACATGTGGTCCAGCAAGCACTCCGGCCAGGACTTCGCCGTATCGATCGGCACGTCCGTCGAGGCCGTGCACAACGGCACCGTCGTCAAGGCCGGCGGCAACGGCGCCGGTGACGGTCCCGCGTACGGCAACGCCATCGTGATCAAGCACGACAACGGCACGTACTCGCAGTACGCGCACCTGTCGAAGATCGACGTGCGCGTCGGCCAGACCGTCGGCACCGGCCAGCACATCGCCGCCTCCGGCAACACCGGCAACTCCAGCGGCCCGCACCTGCACTTCGAGATCCGTACGACCCCGAACTACGGCTCTGCGGTCGACCCGGTCGCGTTCCTGCGCTCCAACGGCGTCACCGTCTGACCCGTCCGACCCAGTAGTCGCTCAGGCGCCCTCGTGCGCCCGTGTCACCAGATCGATGGCGACCTCCAGGATGGCCTTGCGCTTCTCCTCGGGGTCGCCTTCGGCGTCCTTGAGCACGAACATCCCGCCGTGCATCGTGAACAGCGCGCTGAAGCAGCGCACCTGGGTCGTCATCGGCGCGTCCGGCTCGCGCAGGATGTCGAGCAGGCTGAACATGCGGTCCTTGAAGGTCTCACCCGTCTTCAGGTCCCGCATCGTCGCCTGGTTCTCCTGCATGAAGCGGAAGAGCGAGGCCGCGCCCGTGAGGATCTCGCTGTAGCGGGTCAAGATCGTCCGCTTGACCTCCAGCGTGCGCGGCTGGTCCTTGCCCCACTCCACCAGATCGTCGATGGGCCTGGTCAGGTCCTCGAAGATGCTGGTGAGGATGGCTTCCTTCGTCTTGAAGTGGTAGTAGAGCGCCGCCTTCGTGACGTCCAGACGTTCCGCGATCTCGCGCAGTGACGTCTTCTCGTACCCCTGCTCGGCGAAGAGTTCGAGGGCCACGTCCTGGATGCGCTGGCGGGTGTCCCCGCGGCGCTGCTGCTTGCCCGTGCCCGTGACCATCGTGGTGCTCCTCGGTCCCTCGACTCGAATCCTTGGACCCGATTTTACTTACTTGACGCCCGGCTAGTCAGGCGTCTACTTTCCCTCAGTGTAGTCAGCTTGCCGGTCGGCAAGTAAGTAGGAGAGCGACAGTGAGCTGTCGGGGTTACCGGGGAGTGGGGAACATGGCCGAGACAGAGATAAAGCCGGGGGAGCAGGCGAAGGACGCGCCACCGCCGCGCAGCGTGCGCGTCGTGATGATGGCGCTGATGGTGACGATCCTGCTCGCCATGCTCGACAACATGATCGTGAGCCCCGCGATGCCGACGATCGTCGGCGACCTCGGCGGCATGGAGCACCTGTCGTGGGTCGTGACCGCCTACATGCTCGCGACCGCGGCCTCGACCCCCATCTGGGGCAAGCTCGGCGACATGTACGGGCGCAAGGGCGTCTTCCTCATCTCCATAGTGATCTTCCTGCTCGGTTCCGTGCTCAGCGGCATGGCGCAGGACATGGGTCAGCTGATCGGCTTCCGTGCCGTCCAGGGGCTCGGCGCGGGCGGTCTGATGGTCGGCGTCATGGCGATCATCGGTGAGCTCGTCACGCCGCGGGAGCGCGGCAAGTACATGGGCATGATGACCGGCGTCATGGCGGTCGCCATGATCGGCGGACCGCTCGTCGGCGGCACCATCACCGACCACCTCGGCTGGCGCTGGGCCTTCTACATCAACCTGCCGCTGGGCGCCGTCGCCCTCGCCATGGTGACCGCCGTACTGCACCTGCCGAAGAAGAAGGCGGAGGGGCGGATCGACTACCTCGGTGCGGCCCTGCTGACCGTGGGCATCAGCGCGCTCGTGCTCGTCACCACCTGGGGCGGCACGGAGTACGCCTGGACCTCGACCGTGATCATGGAGCTCATCGCGATCGGAGTCGTCGCGCTCATCAGCTTCGTCATCGTGCAGAAGAAGGCCGCCGAGCCGATCCTGCCGCTGCACATCTTCCGCAGCCTCAACTTCACGCTGATGTCGGTGATCGGGTTCCTCACCGGGTTCGTGATGTTCGGCGCGATGCTGTTCCTGCCGCTCTACCAGCAGGCGGTGCAGGGGGCCTCGGCCACCAACTCCGGGCTGCTGCTCCTGCCGATGCTGCTCTCGATGATGGTCGTCTCGTTCTTCTCGGGCCGGTTCACCACCTCCACCGGCAAGTACAAGATCTTCCCGATCGCCGGCACCGTACTGATGGTCCTCGGGCTCTTCCTGCTGTCCCAGATGGACACCGAGACCACGCGGTTCACCTCGGGTCTCTACATGGCGGTGCTCGGCGCGGGCATGGGCTGCCTGATGCAGATCACCATGCTGGTCGCGCAGAACAGCGTCGAGATGAAGGACATGGGCGTCGCTTCGTCGTCGGCCACGCTCTTCCGTACGCTCGGTTCGTCGTTCGGCGTCGCGATCATGGGGGCGCTCTTCAACAGCCGGGTCGAGGACACGATGGCCTCGCGCGGCGGGGAACTGGGCGGCAAGGTCACCGAGCAGTCGGCGCAGCTGGACGCGGACAGTCTGGCGAAGCTGCCGGAGGCGGTGCGGGACGCGTATCAGCATGCTGTGTCCGCCGGTACGCACTCGGCGTTCCTGCTGGGGGCGATCATCGGGCTCGCCGCGCTGGTCGCTTCGCTTTTCGTCCGGGAGGTTCCCCTGCGGGGGGCCGGGCCCAAGGACTCCCCTCCCGGGGGCGACAAGCCGGCCGAGGGTGCGGCTGGGGACGCCGCGCCTGGTCCGCGGGAAGCGGTTGCAGAGGCCGTCTGACCTGCGGTCCCTGTTCCCTCGGCTGAACGGCCCCCGGTACCTTCTGGTGCCGGGGGCCGTTGCTGTCGGGTGCCGCCCTGCTTGTCCGTGCCCCGCAGCTTCAGCTACCGGTACTTGTCCGGCAGCTGAAGGATCGGGTAGCTGCCCGTGTTCGTCGGGGCGTGTTCCGGGAGCCAGAGGACCGCCACCGCGCCCTCCGCCGGGTCGTCAGGGCCCGCCCCCGCGGGGGTCACGTTCCGGAAAGTGAGCCTCGCGCCGAGGACCCGCGCCTGACCGGCCGCGATCGTCAGGCCCAGGCCGTGGCCGACGCCCGCACGGTCCGTACTGCCGGTGCGGAAACGGCTCGGGCCCTCCTCCAGGAGTCCCGCGGGGAACCCGGGGCCATGGTCGCGGACCCGCACCACGCGGCCCTCGACGCTGACCTCGACCGGCGGCTTGCCGTGCTTGGCCGCGTTGGCGAGGAGGTTGCCCAGGATGCGCTCGAGGCGGCGCGGGTCGGTCGTCACCTCCGACTCGTGCACCACCGTGACCCGCACGTCCGAGTTCAGGACCGCGATCCGCCGCGTCACGAACTCGCCAAGGAGCAGGTCCTGCAGCTCGGCCCGCTCGGCGGCGCTGTCCAGACGGGCCACTTCGAGCACGTCCTCGACGAGCGTGCGCATCGCCTGCGCCCGGTCCCTGACCAGCTCGGTCGGCCGCCCCGGCGGGAGCAGCTCGGCCGCCGTGAGCAGTCCGGTCACCGGCGTACGCAGCTCGTGCGCGATGTCCGCCGTCACCCGCCGCTCGGCTTCGAGGCGCTGCTTGAGCGCGTCCGCCATCGCGTCCACCGAGCGCGCGAGGTCATCGGTCTCATCGCGTACGACGCCGCCGATGGCGTCCCGTACGCTCACGTCCGTCTGCCCCTGGGCGACCTCCTGGGCCGCGGTCGCCGCTTTGCGCAGGCGCCGCGAGAGCTGGCCGCCGATGAGCACGCCGAGCGCGCAGCCGCCGAAGACGACCGAGATGGAGCCGATGACCAGGGCCTGGTCGAGGTCCTTCATGACGGTGGCGCTGCGGTCGGTGAAGCGGGTGTGCAGCGACAGGATGTGGCCGTCGCTCAGCGGCACCGCCGCCCAGATGTCCGGCACACCGCCCTCGTGGTCCTCCACGTAGGTCGCGCGACGCCCGGCCAGCACCTTCGCCAGGAGGTCCTTGGGCATCTCCGGGTCGTCGATCTTCATGCCGAACTGGCCCGTGCGCCCGGACGTCTCGTAGATCCGCTGGGCGTACAGAATCCGCTCGTCCTGTACGTCGCGTGCGTTGTCGAGCATCGAGACGCGTGCCGCGTTGTGCACGACCAGGCTCAGCGCCACCGCGACGAGCGCGCCGACCAGCGCGATCGCCGCGCTGATCTTCCAGCGCACGCCGGTGCGCAGGCCGGAGCCCAGCCTCATGCGGAGCTTTGAGGCCCATCTCGTGCGCAGGCGGGCGCGCAGCGCGGCCACCGTCCCCCCGCTCATATGTGTCCCCCGGGATGCGCCACGTCTGCGAGCCACGTGACGTGGTTGATCTCAGCCATGCCGTCGGCTCACGCCTTGAGCTTGTAACCGAAGCCGCGGACCGTCTCGATCCGGTCCTGACCGACCTTCGTGCGCAACCGCTGCACGTGGACGTCGACGACACGGGTGTCACCGCCCCAGCCGTAGTCCCACACGCGCTCCAGGAGCTTGTCGCGGGAGAGGACCGTGCCGGGCGCGGAGGAGAATTCGAGCAGCAGGCGCATCTCGGTCGGCGTAAGACCCACCGGAGCGCCGTCCTTGCGGACCTCCATGCCCTCCGTGTCGATCTCCAGATCACCGAAGTGCAGCACGCCGCCGTCCGGCGAACCGCCCTCACCGGCGGCGGGCGCCGCCGAGTCGGGACCGCTCGCGTGCCCGAAGCGGCGAAGCACGGCGCGGATCCTGGCGACCAGGACAGCGCCGTCGAAGGGCTTGGTCACGTAGTCGTCGGCCCCCGCCTCGAGACCGAGCACGACGTCGATGGAGTCGGCGCGCGCCGAGAGCATGATCACCGGAACCGTCGACTCGTCACGGATGCGGCGGCACAGCGAGACGCCGTCGATCCCGGGCACCATCACGTCGAGCAGCGCGATGTCCGGGCGGTCGGCGCGGAACGCCTCAAGACCCTTCAGACCGTCGGGCATCGCGGTGACGACGAAGCCGTCCCGTTCGAGCGCGAGCTGCGTCGCCTCGCGGATGACGTCGTCGTCCTCGACGAACAGGACATGGGTGTGCTCTGCCATCGGGTGCTCTCAGTTCTCCGTCGGAGCGGGCGCGTCGCCGCCTGCCGCGCTGCTGTAGTGACTGCGGGTGCGGTCCGTCTCGGTGAAGTGGTTCGAGGACCAGCGGTACGTGATGACTTCCTCGCCGGACGGATACGACACCGGGTCACCCTTCTCGTACACCTGCTTGGTCACCACCAGGTCGCCGCGGTCGATCTCCGCGTAGACGGGTGGCTCCTCGTCCTGGAAGACATTCTCGTACTTCTTGCCCTCGGCGCGGTACACATAACTGCTGGTGCCGACCGCGTCGCCGCAGGTCATGATGTTCACGACGACATCGGAGGCGGACCCTCCGGTCAGGCTGCCGTACGAGACGTCGACCGGATACTCGTCCGCGACACAGGGCTTCAGGTCGCGCTTGACCGTCCGGCTCACCTTCGGGTCGCCCTTGACGAGCTCGACCGCCTCCAGGCTGGAGGGCGGCGAGGGCGCGGACGTCGTCGACGGCGTGGGGGACGGCGAGGGAGTCATCACCGTCTCCCCCCGGTTGCCGGGGCCCTCGTCGCGGGCGCCGGAGCCACCGGTCGAGCAGGCGGTGAGTAAAAGGCCGATGGCGGCGAGCGCGACCGCCGCCGCACTCCCCGCCCTCATCGTCCTGCCAGCCCGGGTGCTTAGGCCGCGCAACGCTCCCGCTCCTCACGTTCGAGCGCGCCGTTGGCGGGCTCCTCGCGGTCCCGGCTCTCCAGCTCCTGGCGGAGCCGTGCGAGCGCCCGGTGCAGGGTGCTCTTGACCGTTCCCGCCGACATGCCGAGTGCCGCGGCCGTCTCCTCTGTGGACATCTGCTCCCAGTGTCGCAGCACGACGACGCTGCGCTGCTTGGGGGCGAGCACCTTCATGATGTCCATCAGCAGGGCACGGTCGGCGTGCTGCTCCGTGGAATCCTCCACGCGGGCGTCGGGCAGCTGCTCGGTGGGGACCTCTTCGAGCTTGCGGGCCCGCCACCACTCCGTACGCGTGTTGATCATGACGCGGCGCAGGTAGGCGTCCGCGAGCCGCTTGTCGGCTATGCCGTCCCAGCGGCCGTACGTCCGCACGAGCGCGGTCTGCAGCAGGTCCTGGGCGTCGACGGGGTCGGGAACCAGGCGCCGGGCACTGCGCAGCAGGGCGTCCTGCCGAGTGCGGACGTACTCTTCGAACTCGAGCACCTCTCCGTGCGCCATACCCAACCGCCTCCGTTCACCGACCACCGCTGCTTGTGCGGTACGGCTATGAAGTTACGGAGGCGTTGTCACGAGGCTGTGCGGAGCAGCCGCCGGAGGGCGCACGGCCTTCCGTCGGTTGTGTAACAGAAGTAGGCGCGACGTAAAGCTGAGGCGTTACGCGGCTTTTGGCGGCGGTTCCTCAGGTCAGGGGCAGGCGGTAAAGCCCCTCGGGCAGCGGTTCGACGAGGCCGTCGGAGACGAGCCCGTCCAGTGCGCGGGCCCGTTGCACGGGTTCGTCCCACACCCTGTCGAGAGTCGCCTGCGGCACGGGAGCGACGGCCTCGCGGAGCACCGCGAGCAGCTTGCCGCGGACCTGCCGGTCCGTGCCCACGTACGTCTGCCCCCGGCGGGCCGGACCCTCGTGCGCCGGTTTGCCGGCCGCCTGCCACGCGCACTGCCGCGCGATGGGGCAGCGGGCGCAGTTCTCGTTCTTGGCGGTGCAGACGAGGGCGCCGAGCTCCATGGAGGCCGCGGCCCAGCGGGAGGCCGTGCGGTCGTCCTCGGGGAGGAGGGCGCGGGCCAGCTTGCGCTCGGCGGCGGTGGTGGCGTTGGGCGGGTACTGGGTACCGGTCACGGCGCGCGCGAAGACGCGGCGCACGTTCGTGTCCAGGACGGCGTGCCGCTGGCCGTACGCGAAGGAGGCGACGGCCGCGGCGGTGTACTCGCCGATGCCGGGCAGCGCGAGCAGCTGTGCGTGCTTGGCCGGTACGTCGCCACCGTGCCGTTCCGTTATGGCGACGGCGGCGCCGTGCAGCCGCAGCGCGCGGCGCGGATAGCCGAGGCGCCCCCAGGCGCGGACGGCTTCACCCGGGGCTTCCTTGGCGAGGTCGGCGGGGCGGGGCCAGCGGGCGATCCACTGCTCGTACACGGGCAGGACGCGGCTGACCGGCGTCTGCTGCAGCATGAACTCGCTGACCATCACGCCCCAGGGCCCGGCGTCGGGCCGACGCCACGGCAGGTCGCGCGCGTTCGCGTCGAACCAGGCGATGACGGGGCTGTGCAGGGCCTCGCCGACGGGCTCGGGGCTGTCTTGTGACGTTGGCATGGGCGGCATGGGCTTCGTGGGCGCAGTCATGGCAGGACGATCCTGCCACGGGGGCGGCGGAGGGAGAGCCAGGCGGGGCCGTTTTGTGCTCGCGGGGGGTTGCACCGGGCCGCGTGTGCACCGCGGGGTGATCGAGTGGGTGGGTGGGAGAGCCAGGACCTGACGATCGGCAGGGGTGCGGAGCCCGAGGGGGAAGTAGCGTCGGGGCGTGGTGAGCGGACGGGGCCGGGGAGCCCTCCTCTGGGTGGCCCTGGTGATACCCGCGGTGAGCGCGGACCACCTCGGCCTGGACGAGCCCCGGGCAGCGTGGCCGCAGGCCGCCGGAGCCGCCGCGCTGGCACTGGCCGTGGCCGGCCGCCACCGGTGGCCGGCGGCCGCCTTCACGGCGGCGGCAGGGCTGGGCCTGGTGGCGGCACCCTCCCTGTTCACCCTCTCGTACGGCCCCGCCCTGGCGGTCCTCGCGCTGCTCATGGGGAGCCGAGCCACCCGAATCCGGCCCGCGGCCCTCGCCTTCGGGGCCACCGCCCTGGTGGGCACGGCCAAGATCCTCGTACGAGGCGTCGACCCCGTCGTGGAGTGGCTCGTACTCATGGGGACCCTGCTCTTCGGAGCCGTCTTCCCCTGGCTCGCCGGCCGCTACCTCCGTCAGGGCCGCGAACTCTCCGCCGCGGGCTGGACCCGCGCCGCCCAACTGGAGCGCGAGCAGCGCATCGTCGCCGACCGGGCCCGGCTGCGGGAGCGTGCCCGCATCGCCCAGGACATGCACGACTCCCTCGGCCACGAGCTGAGCCTCATCGCGGTCCGGGCGGGCGCGCTCCAGGTCGCCGCCGACCTGCCGGAACGGCACCGCGCCGCGGCGGCCGACCTTCGCGTGGCCGCTTCGGACGCCACTGACCGGCTGCACGAGATCATCGGGCTCCTGAGGGAAGAGGGAGACGAGGTCGCGCCGCTCGGCCCGGCGGGCGAAAGCGTGCGCGCCCTCGTCGAGCGGGCTGCCGATTCAGGGCTGCCGGTGCGGTACGCACATGACGGCGAGGGGGACCGCACGGACCAGACGGACCACACGGACCACACGGAAGGAAACGGACACGCGCGCGAGGACACCGAGCGGACCGTCTACCGCGTCGTCCAGGAAGCCCTCACCAACGCCGCCAAACACGCCCCCGGCGCCCCCGTCACCGTAGAAGTGCGCGAAGCGGCGGTCGTCGTCACCAACGGAGCTCCCCAGCGCCCGGGTCCGGGCCCCGGCGCAGGCTCCGGCCTCGTACATCTGCGGGCCAGGGTCGAAGACCTCGGCGGCACCCTCGTCGCGGGCCCGCACGGTGACGGCTTCCGGGTCGAAGCGCTGCTCCCCGCGCGACCCACCGCCGAGGCGGCGAAGACGGCCGCGCCCGGCCTCGCCTCCGCCCGCCACCGCACCCTGCTGGCCTTCGGCGCCGCCCTGGCCACCGGGGTCCTGCTCGTCGGCGGGGCCTTCGCCTGGTACGCGTACTCGCGGTCGCACGCCGTCCTGGAACCCGCAGACTTCGCACGCCTGACGGTCGGCCAGGCCCAGACCGACGCCGAACGCCTGCTCCCCGACCTGGTCGCCTCCGACCCGCCCGAGGAGCGCGCCCCGACCCCGCCGCCCGCGGAAGCCGACTGCCGTTACTACCGTGCCAGCGGTGAACTCTTCGTCGCTGTACGGCACTTCAGGGTCTGCTTCAGGGACGGGGCCCTCGTGGAGAAGAGCGTGATCCCCACAGCGGGAGCCAAGGCAGGATCCGAGCACGAGGCGCGAGAGCACGAGAAGGAGTGGGAGCGGTGATCCGCGTACTGCTGGCCGACGACGAGGCGATGATCCGCGCGGGCGTCCGCGCGATCCTCGGCGCGGGTGAGGACATCGAGGTGGTCGCGGAGGCGGGCGACGGGAGAGAGGCCGTCTCCCTGGCCCAGGCCCACCGGCCCGATGTCGCGCTGCTCGACATCCGCATGCCGGGGCTCGACGGCCTGGCCGCGGGCGAGGAGATCGTACGGACGATGCCCGGCACCGCGGTCGCGATGCTGACGACCTTCTCCGAGGACGCGTACGTGGCGCGAGCGCTGAGCGGCGGAGCCACCGGCTTCCTGCTGAAGTCCGGCGATCCCCACGAACTCATCGCGGGGGTAAGGGCGGTGGCCGGCGGGGCCGCTTTCCTTTCGCCCAAGGTGGCCCGTCACGTCATCGACGCCTACGGCGCACAGCGCACGGTTCGCGGCGCCGACGCCCGCGCGCGGACCGCGGCCCTCACCCCGCGCGAGCGCGAGGTGCTCGGGCTCGTCGGCGAGGGCCTCTCCAACCCTGAGATCGCCGCCCGACTCCACCTGGTGGAGGGCACGGTCAAGGCGTACGTGAGCGCGGTCCTCGACCGGCTCGGGGTCAAGAACCGCGTTCAGGCGGCGATCGTCGCCTACGAGGCGGGACTTGTACGGCTCTGACCCCCGCCCCCCGGCGCGTCAGCGGCGATGTGACACCGGCCGCCGGTGCGACGCGTGCGGCTGCGCCATCGGGCTCCCCGGCCCGGCGAACCACCTGACGACGCCCGTCGACGAACCGCGCATCGTCTCGACGACACGCGCCACGGGGCGGGTCGTCAGACGTACGAGGAGGAAGGCGAGCGCGGCGCCGAGGAGCAGGCCGACCGCCACGTCATGCGGATAGTGCACGCCCACGAAGACCCGTGAGAACGCCATGAGTACGGCCATCGGCAGCGTCAGCGCCGCGATCCGCGGCCAGGCGAGCGCGAGGCCCACGGCCGCGGCCCCGGCGATCGTCGAGTGATTGCTGGGGAAGGACCAGTCGCCGTACGCGGGGCACTCCACGATCGAGGTGACCGCGCCGGCGACGGCCCGGCACGGACGCTCCTCGTCGACCGCGGACTTGAGCGCCTCGCTGCACACGTAGGCCACCGCGGTGGCCAGGGGCGCGAGAACGGCTATCGCGAGGGCGCGAGGGTCTCCGCGCCGAGCCCGCCACCAGGCGACGATGAAGAGCACGCCGAAAAGCAGCAGTCCGAGCTCCGTCCACACCTCGGCGAGATGCTGGAACCAGGTAGGGGTGTCATGGGCGAAGTCGGTGACATCGCGATAGAGATCGTCGGTCATGGTGTCCATGATTACGGACGGTACGTAGTGGGGCCGAATCGTCACACCCGGCGATCGACCCGTCACGCCCCCTGACGAAAGACAGGGGTACGGAAGCGGAGTTACTCATTCCGTGATGATGATCCGCAAACTTTGTGACTCTGAGCGGCGGGTGGGGCAGGACAAGGCCCGGATCTCTCGTAAGGTTTGGGCCGTGGGATCTCTGCGCAATCCGGTCGGGCCGCTTCCCTCCACCATCTACTGGCGTCGGAGGGCCGTTCTGCTGTCCTTGATCGGGCTGTTGGCGCTGCTGGCCGTGTGGGTGCTCACCATGGGCGGTGGGGGCGAGAACGACGGCGCCGACGGCCCGTCGGGCTCCGGGCCGGCTACGTCCATCACGCCCGGCCCTTCCAGTTCCGGGCCCGCCATCAGCCAAAACCCGGGCGGGCGCGACGAGTCGGACGACGAGGGCGACTCCGGCTCGGGCGGCTCCGGTGGTTCCGGCGGTGGTTCCGGTGACTCCGAGAGCTCCGACGGCGCGGGCGGCGTCGGCGGCGTCGGCAGCGGTTCGGGTGACGACGCCAAGGGCGGCGGCGGTGCGGGCGGGCAGTTGCCCGCGGGGTCGAGCCTGCCCAACTGCGTGAGCGGCGACGTGAAGTTGAAGCTGCGGAGCGTCCACAACCGCTACGAGGTCGGCGAGAAGCCGAAGTTCGAGCTCGTCGCCCAGAACAGCGCGGGCAAGGCCTGCAAGGTGGATCTCGGCGGCAAGAAGACCGTGCTGACGATCGTTCAGGCCGACGGCGACAAGGAGATCTGGTCCTCGGCGGACTGCCCCGCCGGTGGCGGGAGCCTGCTGCTGCGGGTCCCGGGCGACGGGCGCGTCACGCACACCGTCGAGTGGGACCGCAGGGGGAGCGAGCCGAACTGCGCCACGCCTTCGGCGGGCAAGGCGTCGCCCGGCACGTATCTCGTGGAGGCCAAGTCCCCGGGCCTGGGGTCGGTGAAGACCTCGTTCGTCCTGGAGGACAGCTGACCGCCGAGTCATGGCGGGGTGGGCGGAGACAACCGCCCACCCGGGCGCCGGCGCCCGCCCAGCACCCGCTAGACGTACCGCAGGCCGCTAGACGTACCGCTCCAGGATCGACGACTCCGCCAGCCGCGAGAGTCCCTCGCGAACACTCCGGGCCCGCGCCTCACCGACGCCGTCCACGGTCTGAAGGTCATCGACGCTCGCGGCGAGCAACTTCTGCAGCCCACCGAAGTGCTCCACAAGGCGGTCGATGATCGCGCCGGGAAGGCGCGGCACCTTGGCCAGGAGGCGGAAGCCCCGCGGGGAGACCGCGGAGTCCAGCGCTTCGGGGGAGCCGGTGTAACCCAGCGCCCGCGCCACGGTAGGCAGTTCGAGCAGCTCCGCGTGGCTCAGCGCGTCCAGTTCGAAGAGCGCCTCCTCGACCGTGCGGGAGCGCTTCGGGGTCGGCTCGGGAACGTAGTCCCGGACGACCAGCTCACGCTCGGGCTCGACGCCCGCGATCAACTCGTCCAGCTGGAGGGAGAGAAGACGGCCGTCGGTGCCGAGCTCCACCACGTACTCGGCGATCTCCGTGGCGATGCGGCGCACCATTTCGAGGCGCTGGGCGACCGCGGTGACATCGCGGACCGTCACCAGGTCCTCGATCTCCAGGGCCGACAGGGTGCCCGCCACCTCGTCGAGGCGCAGCTTGTACCGCTCCAGGGTGGCGAGCGCCTGGTTCGCGCGGGACAGGATCGCCGCCGAGTCCTCCAGGACCTTGCGCTGCCCGTCCACGTAGAGCGCGATGAGGCGCATGGACTGGGATACGGAGACGATGGGGAAGCCCACCTGCTTGGACACGCGGTCCGCTGTGCGGTGCCGGGTGCCCGTCTCTTCGGTGGGGATCGTCGGGTCGGGGACGAGCTGCACGCCCGCCCGCAGGATCTTGGTGATGTCCTTGTCGACGACGATGCCGCCGTCGAGCTTGCAGAGCTCGCGCAGTCGCGTCGCCGTGAACTCGACGTCCAGGATGAAGCCGCCCGTACACATCGATTCGACGGTCTTGTCCCAGCCGAGGACGATGAGCCCTCCGGTGTTGCCGCGGAGGATGCGCTCAAGGCCGTCGCGCAGGCCGGTGCCGGGCGCGACCGCGCTCAGGGAGGCGCGCATCAGCCCTTCGGCACCGGAGCTTCCGCCGGGCTTGCCGGGAGCTGACGCCCGGTCGTTGGCTGCCACTGCACTCCTCGGGTCGCGGGTTGTCCAAGCCCCGGTCCGTACGACCGCTTCGTACGGATGGGCGAGACCAGGGCAAAGTCTACCGGCGCTCTTCGTCCTCCCGTGGGGCCTCTCTGCGACGCGACCTGGGAAGGACACGCAGCGCGTCCCCCATGTCGGCGACTTCGGTGACCTTCATACCGGGCGGGACCTTGCCCGGGTCGGAGGGGACGAGGGCGTGCGTGAAGCCGAGACGGTGCGCTTCGGCCAGCCTCCGCTGGACTCCCGTGACCCGTCTGACCTCACCCGCGAGGCCCACTTCGCCGATCGCGACGAGATTTTTCGGCAGCGGGGTGTCGCTCGCCGCGCTGGCCAGGGCGAGGGCGATCGCGAGGTCCGCGGCCGGCTCGGAGAGCTTCACGCCGCCGACCGTCGCGCTGTAGATGTCGCGCTTGCCGAGAGCGGTGATACGGCCCCGCTGTTCCAGGACGGCCAGCATCATCGAGACGCGGGAGGTCTCCAGGCCGGAGGTGGTGCGCCGGGGGGAGGGGATCTGGGAGTCGACGGTGAGGGCCTGGACCTCGGCGACCAGCGGGCGGCGGCCTTCGAGCGTGACCGTCAGGCAGGTGCCGGGGACGGGCTCCGTGCGGCGGGTGAGGAAGAGGCCGCTGGGGTCGGCGAGGCCGGTGATGCCCTCGTCGTGCAGTTCGAAGCAGCCGACCTCGTCCGTCGTGCCGTACCGGTTCTTGACGCCCCGGACCAGGCGCAGGCGCGCGTGGCGGTCGCCCTCGAAGGACAGGACGACGTCCACGAGGTGCTCGAGGAGGCGGGGACCCGCGATCGCGCCGTCCTTGGTGACATGGCCGACCAGGAGCGTCGACATGGCGCGCTCCTTGGAGGCGCGGATCAGCGCGCCCGCCACCTCGCGGACCTGGGCCATGCCGCCCGGCGCCCCGTCGATCTCCGGGGACGCGATCGTCTGGACCGAGTCGAGGATCAGGAGCGAGGGCTTCACCGCGTCCAAGTGGCCCAGAACGGCGGCGAGATCGGTCTCGGCCGCCAGATAGAGGTGGTCGTCGATCGCCTTGATGCGGTCGGCGCGCAGGCGGACCTGGCTCGCCGACTCCTCACCCGTGACGTAGAGCGTGCGGTGTTCTTCGCTCGCCGACTTCGCCGCGACGTCCAGGAGCAGCGTCGACTTGCCGACGCCCGGCTCACCCGCCAGCAGTGCCACGGCGCCGGGGACGAGGCCGCCGCCGAGGACGCGGTCGAACTCGGGCACTCCGGTGGAGCGTGCCGTGGCCTGGCGGCCGTCGACCTCGCCGATGGGCAGGGCGGAGGAGGTGACGCGGCCGGGGGCGGTGGTGCGGACCGCGGGCGCGCCGTACTCCTCGACCGTCCCCCAGGCCTGGCACTCGGGGCAGCGGCCGAGCCACTTGGCCGTCTGCCAGCCGCACTCGGTGCAGCGGTAGGACGGGCGTTGCTTCCCGGTGTTGCCGGTCTTCGTACGGGTGGCCATGAACCGAACCGTAGCGGGCAGCACTGACAGCGACGGACAGAGCCTGCCGAGGGCGCCGCCGGGCGCGGGCAGGGGACACGGAATCATGGGGTTCCTGTCCCCCTTTGAGGGATCTGTTCACCCGTAAGGGTTAAATGTGCTCAAGTGGGAGGAGGGGCCCGGCATCATCCGCCTAACTTCGCACGGGTGATGAGCAGCAGGCCGGAGACCCCCACCCAAGCGACCGGCGCACACCGGGCGCATCCCGACGCGCGCGAACGCGTTGTGCCCCGCTCGGTGCCGCAGGCGCCGCCCGCACGCTATGAGCCCTGTCTGGACGGCCTGTTCACGTACTGCCTGTCCGTGCTCTGCGATCACGACGCCGCGACCGCCGCCCTGGGCGACGTGCTCGCCATCGCCGAGCGCCGCGGCTCACGCGGCCCCGAAGCCGAGGCCGAACTGAAGACCTGGCTCTACGCACTCGCCCGCTGGGTCTGCCTGCGCGCCCTCGCCGACGCCAAGCGCAAGCGGCAGGGCGGCGCCCACGCCTCCACAGCGGCCTCCCGCGCCCCGAAGACGGACGGGTCCGACACGCTCCCGGACGAGACGGAGCGCCGGCGGCGCCGCGAACTCGCCCAGCTCGCATGGCCGGAGGCCGCGGGTACGACGCCCGAACAGCGTGAGGCCCTGGAGCTCGCCGTACGTCACCAGCTCGCCGCCAAGGAAGTCGCCGCGGTCATCGGCATGGACCTCGTGAAGACCCGCGACCTCCTCGCGTCCGCCGCCTGCGAGGTGGAGCGCACCCGCGCCGCGCTCGCCGTCGTGGAGACCGGCACCTGCCCGATCGTCGCCCGCCTCACCGGCGACAACCAGCTCCTCCTGGGCACGGCCCTGCGCCGCGAGCTCGTCCGGCACGTCGACGACTGCCCGCGCTGCCGCCGCACCGCCGAGCGCGCCGGATCCTCCGCCTGGCCGGGCACCGCGGCGTCCCCGGCCGCCCTGCCCGTCATCGAGGCCCCGCGGGCCGCTGTGCGCGTGGCGATGGCGCGCGCCCCCCGCGCGCGGGGCGCCGCCCCGCGCTTCGACCGGCACGGATACCCGATGGACCCCAAGGACCACGCGGCCCGCCGCGACCGGATGCGCGCGCGTGCCGTGACGACGACGGTCGTCGCCACCGTGGTGGCCGCCCCGGTGCTGGCGCTCTGGGCCGCCTACCGGGGAGCGCCGCTCACCGGCGAGGGCGAGGACGGCCGCTCGGTCAGCGCGAGCGAGGCCGGGGCCGACGGGATGAACGGCGGCCACAGCCGCGAGGACTACGAGAACGCGGGCAACGCCCACACGACGCCCGACCCCCGCTTCACCGCGGGCAGCCGCTCGCCGGACGTCTCCGTGGAGGTCATCAGCGCGGGATCGCCCCCCTCCCGTTCGGGGACCGGAGCGGGCCGCCTCACCGTCGCGGCGCAGCCGAGCGGCGGCACGACACTGATCACGCTCTTCGCCTCAGGAGGCGAGCCGGTCCACTGGTCGGCGAGTACGGGGGCGTCCTGGCTCCACCTGAGCCGTTCGTCCGGGACGCTCGCGCCGGGGGAGACGTTCACGATCCGGGTGTACGTCGATCAGGCGCGGGAGCCGGCCGGACACTGGAGCGCACGTGTCTCCATCGCGCCCGCGGGGGCGATCGTCTCGATCGACGGGTACGGCAGCGGTTCGGGGCGCCCGACGCATCCGGGCCCCAGGCCGACACCGATCCCACCGAAACCCAAGCCGACACCGTCGATCCCGGATCCGACGCCAACGCCGTCGGACCCGACTCCGAGCTCCCCGGACCCGACGCCGACACCATCGGACCCCGGGAACTCGACGCCCCCGCCGAGCGACAGCGGCGGGCCGAGTCCGAGTGAGGGCTAGGCGGAGCCCCAGGCAGGCCCCGCGCCGAGCGGGTTTTCGGGAAAGGGCGGGGTCGGGGACAAATCCTCTCTACCGCGAAGGATCCGCAGGGTGCGGTGCAAGCAAGGGCAGCTGCGACGCCAGTCGCTCCTCGCACAGCTCCACGAGCCGGTCGTAGCCCTCCTTGCCCATCAGCTCCGTCAGCTCGGGGCGGTAGGAGACGTACACCGGGTCGCCCGCGCCGTGCGCCGACGTCGCCGACGTGCACCACCAGTGCAGGTCATGGCCTCCGGGGCCCCAGCCACGCCGGTCGTACTCCCCGATCGACACCTGGAGGATCCGCGTGTCATCGGGCCGGTCGATCCAGTCGTACGTCCGCCGGACCGGCAGCTGCCAGCAGACGTCCGGCTTGGTCTCCAGCGGCTCGCGGCCCTCCTTCAGCGCCAGGATGTGCAGCGAGCACCCCGCGCCCCCGGCGAAACCGGGCCGGTTCTGGAAGATGCAGGAGCCGTTGTACGGGCGGGTCTGGCGCTCGCCGTCGTCGTCCGTCGACACCCAGCCGCTCACCGTGCCGATGTCGTGGTGCTGCCAGATGTCCGGCGTGAGCCGCGCCACGGACTCGGCCACCCGCTTCTCGTCGTCCTCGTCGGAGAAGTGGGCACCCAGAGTGCAGCAGCCGTCGTCCGCCCGGCCCGCCTGGATGCCCTGGCAGCCGCTGCCGAAGATGCAGCTCCACCGAGAGGTCAGCCATGTCAGATCGCAACGGAAGACCTGCTCGTCGTCCGCGGGATCCGGGAACTCCACCCAGGCGCGGGCGAAGTCGAGCCCCTTCTCGTCCGGCTGGACCTTTCCCGGCTTCTCCGGCCTCCCCGGCTTCTCCGACTTCGTCTTCGACTTCGTTTTGTCGGTCTTCGCCTTTTTCGTCTTTGGCACGTCTCCAGGGTATGCGCGCGGTACCCGGTCCGAGGACCAGCGACCGCCGTACGCGCAGTAGCGTTCCGTACATGAGACTCGGTGTCCTCGACGTAGGTTCGAACACGGTGCATCTGCTGGTGGTGGACGCCCACCCCGGCGCGCGCCCCCTGCCCGCGTACTCGCACAAGGCGGACCTGCGCCTCGCCCAACTCCTCGACCAGGCAGGGGCGATCGGCCCCGAAGGCGTCGACCGTCTCGTCGGCACCGTCCGTGACGCGATGGAGGCCGCCGAGGACAAGGGCGTGGAGGATCTGCTGCCGTTCGCGACCTCCGCCGTACGGGAGGCCAGCAACGCCGATCAGGTCCTCGCCCGCGTCAAGGAGGAGACCGGCGTCGATCTGCAGGTCCTCTCCGGCGCCGAGGAGGCCCGCCTCACCTTCCTCGCGGCCCGCCGCTGGTTCGGCTGGTCCGCGGGAAAGCTCCTGGTCATCGACATCGGCGGCGGCTCCCTGGAGATCGCGTACGGAATCGACGAGGAACCGGACGCCGCGGTCAGCCTGCCGCTCGGCGCCGGCCGTCTGACCTCCGCCTGGTTCCGCCAGGACCCGCCGGACCCGGCCGACGTGAAGGCGCTGCGGCGGCACGCCCGCGCCCAGATCGCACGCACGGTCGGCGAGTTCAGCCGCTTCGGCGCCCCGGACCATGTCGTGGCGACGTCGAAGACGTTCAAGCAGCTCGCCAGGCTCGCGGGCGCCGCGCGCTCCGCCGAGGGCCTCTACGTCCAGCGCGAGCTGAAGCGGAAGTCCCTGGAGGACTGGGTTCCGCAGCTGGCGGCGATGACCGCGGCCGAGCGCGCCGAGCTGCCCGGAGTCTCCGAGGGACGGGCCGGACAGCTGCTCGCGGGGGCGCTCGTCGCCGAGGGCGCGATGGATCTCTTCGGGGTCGAGACGCTGGAGATCTGCCCGTGGGCGCTGCGCGAGGGCGTGATCCTGCGCCGGCTCGACCACCTTCCGGCGACCTAGGCGGCCACCACCGACGACGGCGCGTAGGCGTACGTATCGGCCGTCGTGCGTCGGTCGTAGACATACGTCACATACGGCCCAGGTGTGGGGGAGACCACCTCCCGCGCGCCCAGGCGTGGCCCGTACGCTGTCCCTCGTGGCAGAACCAGTGGTGCGCATCCCGGATGCGAAGGTCGCCCTGTCGACGGCCTCGGTCTATCCGGAGTCGACGGCGACGGCCTTCGAGATCGCCGCGCGCCTCGGCTACGACGGCGTCGAGGTCATGGTCTGGACCGACCCCGTCAGCCAGGACATCGAAGCCCTGCGCAGGCTCAGCGACTACCACCAGATCCCGATCCTCGCCGTTCACGCCCCATGCCTCCTGATCACACAGCGCGTGTGGTCCACGGACCCCTGGGTGAAGCTCCAGCGCGCGCAGGCCGCCGCCGAGAAGCTGGGCGCGTCGACCGTCGTCGTGCATCCGCCCTTCCGCTGGCAGCGGGGGTACGCGAACGCCTTCGTCGACGGCATCTGGCGGATGGCCGACGAGACGGACGTGCGATTCGCCGTCGAAAACATGTATCCGTGGCGTTACCGCGACCGCGAGATGCTCGCCTACGCCCCCGACTGGGACGTCACCAAGGACGACTACCGCCACTTCACGGTCGACCTCAGCCACACCGCGACCGCCCGCACGGACGCGATGGGGATGATCGACCGCATGGGCGACCGCCTCGGGCACGTCCACCTCGCCGACGGCAAGGGCTCCGCCAAGGACGAGCACCTGGTGCCGGGCCGCGGCACCCAGCCGTGCGCCGAACTCCTGGAGCGCCTCGCGACGAGCGGCTTCGACGGACACGTCGTCATCGAGGTCAACACGCGCCGCGCGATGTCCAGTGCCGAACGCGAGGCAGACCTCGCCGAAGCCCTCGCCTATACGCGACTGCATCTGGCGTCCGCGGTGAAGGTGCCCCGCTCGTGACGGCTCCGGCAGCGGGCGGTGCGGCTCCGCGCCGCAGGGGACGACCCTCCCGTACGCAGTCGGCCGAGGGCCCGGCGATGCGCGACCGCATCCTGGAGGCGGCCCGCACCGAGTTCTCCGCACGGGGGTACGAGAAGACGTCCGTGCGCGGGATCGCCAAGGCCGCCGGGGTGGACTCGGCGCTCGTGCACCACTACTTCGGCACGAAGGACCAGGTCTTCGCCTCGGCGATCGAGGTGGCCTTCGCGCCCGCGCTCGCGGCGCCGGCGGCGATCGAGGATGGCCCGCTCGACAGCGTCGGCGAGCGCCTGACCCGCTTCATCTTCGGCGTCTGGGAGAACCCCGCGACCCGCGTCCCGCTCCTCGCGATCGTGCGCTCGGCGGTGAACAACGACACGGCGGCGGCCGTCTTCCGCCGCCTCGTCACGACCCAGCTGCTGGGCAAGGTGGCGAGCCGTATCGACCGGCCGGACGCGGAGCTGCGGGCGGAACTTGCGGCCGCGCAGCTCGTGGGCACGGCGATGCTGCGGTACGTGATCCAGGTGGAGCCGCTGGCGTCCGCCGACCCGGAGGCGATCATCGCGCGGATCGCGCCTGTGGTGCAGGGGCATCTGACGGGTCCGTGAGCCCGCCACGTACGTCGTTCCGCAGGCCGCTCACCGAGACAGCCGTCCCGCTATCCGGACAGCCTGTCCAGATCGTGGAGCGTCGGCGTACGCTCGACAACAGTCGGTCCTTATGTATCTCCAGAACCCTGAAGGAGCGAGCGACGATGCCCGAGCTCAGGTCCCGCACAGTCACCCACGGCCGCAACATGGCGGGCGCGCGCGCCCTTATGCGTGCCTCCGGTGTACCGGGCGCGGACATCGGGCGAAAGCCGATCATCGCCGTCGCCAACTCCTTCACCGAGTTCGTCCCGGGCCACACCCACCTGCAGCCGGTCGGCCGGATCGTCTCCGAGGCGATCACGGCGGCGGGCGGCATCCCGCGCGAGTTCAACACGATCGCCGTGGACGACGGCATCGCGATGGGCCACGGCGGCATGCTGTACTCCCTGCCCTCCCGCGACCTGATCGCGGACTCGGTGGAGTACATGGTGGAGGCGCACTGCGCGGACGCGCTGATCTGCATCTCCAACTGCGACAAGATCACCCCCGGCATGCTGAACGCGGCCCTGCGCCTCAACATCCCGACGGTCTTCGTCTCCGGCGGCCCGATGGAGGCCGGCAAGGCCACGCTGGTCGACGGCACGGTCCGAAAGCTCGACCTGGTCAACGCGATCAGCGACGCGGTCGACGAGAGCGTCTCGGACGAGGACATCCTCCGCATCGAGGAGAACGCCTGCCCGACCTGCGGCAGCTGTTCCGGCATGTTCACGGCCAATTCCATGAACTGCCTGACGGAGGCGATCGGCCTCTCTCTCCCCGGCAACGGCTCGATGCTCGCCACGCACACCGGCCGCAAGGCGCTGTACGAGAAGGCGGGCGCCACGGTCGTCGAGATCACCAAGCGGTACTACGACGGCGACGACGACTCCGTCCTGCCGCGCAACATCGCCACCCGCGCAGCCTTCGACAACGCCATGGCGCTCGACATCTCCATGGGCGGCTCCACGAACACGATCCTGCACCTGCTCGCCGCCGCGCAGGAGGCCGAGCTCGACTACGACCTCGCCGACATGGACGAGGTCTCGCGCCGCGTCCCCTGCCTCGCGAAGGTCGCCCCGAACGTGGCGCCCGGCGGCACGTACTACATGGAGGACGTGCACCGCGCCGGCGGCATCCCCGCGATCCTCGGCGAGCTGTACCGCGCGGGCCTCCTGAACGAGGACGTGCACACGGTCCACTCCGCGTCCATCAAGGACTGGCTGGACACGTGGGACGTGCGCGGCGGTTCCCCGTCGGAGGAGGCGGTGGAGCTGTGGCACGCGGCCCCGGGCTGCGAGCGCTCGGCGACGGCCTTCTCCCAGTCGAAGCGCTGGGAGACCCTGGACACGGACGCCGCGGGCGGCTGCATCAGGGACGCGGCCCACGCGTACTCGAAGGACGGCGGCCTCGCGGTCCTCAAGGGCAACCTCGCCGTGGACGGCTGCGTCGTGAAGACGGCGGGCGTCGACGAGTCGATCTGGACGTTCGAGGGCCCGGCCGTGGTCTGCGAGTCGCAGGAAGAAGCGGTCGACAAGATCCTCAAGAAGCAGGTGAAGGAAGGCGACGTGGTCGTCATCCGCTATGAGGGCCCCAAGGGCGGCCCCGGCATGCAGGAAATGCTCTACCCCACCTCCTTCCTCAAGGGCCGCGGCCTCGGCAAGGTCTGCGCACTGGTCACGGACGGCCGCTTCTCCGGCGGCACGTCGGGCCTGTCGATCGGCCACGCGTCGCCCGAGGCGGCGTCCGGCGGCACGATCGCCCTGGTCGAGGACGGCGACCGCATCCGCATCGACATCCCGAACCGCGGCATCGAACTCCTCGTCCCCGACGAGGAACTGGCGGCCCGCCGGGAGGCCCTCGGCGGCGTCTACGCCCCCAAGGCCCGCGAGCGCAAGGTCTCGGCGGCACTGCGGGCGTACGCGGCCATGGCCACGAGCGCGGACCGCGGCGCGGTGCGCGACGTGTCGAAGCTGGGCTAGGCGGCGGGCTATATCCAGCCCGTCCGGCGTTCGAGGACGGACTCGGCGGAGCCGGTGATGACGGCGGCCAAGGCTCTCGCGCCGAGCGACCCGCGGCGGAGCCGCAAGTGTCACAGCCGGGAAGGGACGGGGTTGGGGAAGGAAAAGTCCTCAACCCCAACACCCCGCAACCGCCCCGCCACCCCCACGCGTCCACCCCTGTAAGCGAACGCGCCAAGGCGGCCCCAGCCGCCGCCGAACGGGGGAGAGAAGCATGAGCGAGAACGTCATAGCGCCGGAATCCGCAGAGGCGATCGAAGCCGCGGCGGCAAAGACGTACCCGATCGTCGCGGACGTCAACGTCCGCTCAGGACCGGGTACGTCGTACGCCAAGGTGGGCCGCCTCTCGGCAGGGAGCCGAGTGACGATCCACTGCCAGAAGCCGGGCGAGACAGTCACGGGCCCGACCGGCACATCGAAGCTCTGGGACCGCATCGGCAGCGGCCGCTACATCTCCGACACGTACGTCCGCACGGGCAGCGACGGGTACGTCGCGCCGCGCTGCTGATTCACGGCCCTGTACGCGGTTCAGGAGCCGCCGAAGTTCACCGGGACGTCGGCGGCTTCGTCGCGTCGAGGCTCACTCGGACTTCGGCGGCTTCGTCGCGTCGAACGAGAACACGGTGTTCTTGGCCGCCGCCACGAAAACCACACGTCCCGAAACCGCGACCCGCGGACTCGCGTTCACCTCACCGCCGAGCCCCTCGGCCCGCGGATCGGTGCTCCACAGAGTCCTGCCGCGCGGTGAAACCGCCACCACGCGCCCACTGGGCGAGCTGAAGTACAGCGCACCGCCGCTCACCGTCGGCCCGGAGGCCCCTTCCACACCCGTCTGCCGGGACCACTTCTGGCGCCCGGTCGCGGGATCCACGGCGCTGATCCGCCCGGACGGCTCCGCGAAGTAGGCCGTGCCGTCGGCGATGCCGGGCGTGGCGCCGTACGTCGTCTTCAGCGGCCGGGTCGAGACGCGACCGCTGCCCGGATCGACCCGCAGCACCTTGTCGTACCCGAGGAATTCGGGCCCCTTCAACCGCTGGTGAAGGAGTACGAGCCTGCCCTTGTCGCCGCCCACCGGATGTACGGGCCCCTCGACCGCGACGCCCTTGCCGAACGTCCCCGACTTGAGGTCGAGGGTGTGCAGGACAGGGTCGCGCACCTCGACGTCGGCGACCTGGGCCGACGGCGCGCACATCGCGTACATGCGCTGACCCGCAGGGACCGGCGTGCACTCCGAGCCCGCGGGGAACGGTGTCGACCAGAGCAAGCGCCCGCTGTGCGCGGCCCTGGCCTCGACCCGCGTACGGCCCGGCTCGACCGACAGGACCGTCGAGCCGGAGACAACCGCGTCCTGCGACCGCCCGGTGAAGATCTGGGACTGGCCGCTGATCGGACGGGACCACAGTTCCTTGCTGGTCCGGGCGTCCAACGCCACCAGCTGGACGGGCTTTCCGGACGACGCCGCCTCATCCGGCATGCGGTAGCCGAGGACGGTGTCGTCCGTGGCGCCCACGATGTGCATGCCCTGCATGGGCACGCCGGGGCTCTTCACCTTCCAGACCTCCTTGCCGTCGGAGATCCGCAGCCGTGTCGCGACGACTCCGCCGCCCCCGCAGAACAACGCGTCCCCGCGAGGCACGCAGCGCACTTCGTCCGGGATGCCCTTGTCGTTGGGGACGGTCGTGCGCCACGGCCGGTAACCGTCGGGCAGGGGTGCCTCGGCTGCGGCGACGGTGCGGTCCTTGCCGTCGTCGGCGCCTCCGTCTCCAGCGGGGTCGTCGGACGAGCCGAGCTGGAGCGCCGCGATCCCACCCCCGAGCGCGGCCACGGCGACGGCAGCGGCGATCACGGTGCGCAAACGGCGGCGCGGGCGAGGGCTGTTGGGGGCGACTTCGGTCCCGTCACCCTCACCCAAGGAGGACCGATGATGGTGCTGCGTATCGATGTCCCGAGTGCGACTGGCCCGCACCCCCGCCGCGTCCCCCATCTCGACCGGCAGGTCCCGCAACCGCACAAGAAGCTGGTCCGCCGAAGGGCGCGCCTCGGGGTCCTTGTCGAGGCATGGCTCGACCACCGATCGCAGGGCCGCCGGCACGGAGTCCAGTTCCGGCGCCTCGTGCACCACCTGATACGCCGTCATGTACGGACTGTCCGCGTCGAACGGCCCCTGCCCCGTCGCCGCGTACACCAGCAGCGTGCCCAGCGAGAAGACGTCGGACCGTGGCCCCACCCCGCGCGGGGCCTGCAACTGCTCCGGCGACATGAAGGGCGGCGTACCGATGACCCGCCCCGTCATCGTCAGCGTCTGCTGGTCCGCGGCGCGCGAGATGCCGAAGTCGATGACGCGCGGCCCCTCGGGCGAGAGCACGACGTTCGAGGGCTTCAGGTCGCGGTGCACGACGCCCACACGGTGGATGTCACGCAGCGCCTCCGTCAGCCCGATGGCGAGCGTGCGCAGCTCCGCGCCGGTCAGCGGGCCCTTCTTGGCGATCTCCTGGGCGAGCGTGCGCCCCTCTATATAGGTCGTCGCCATCCACGGATACTCGGCATCCGGATCGGCGTCGACCACGGCGGCGGTGAACGCGCCGCTCACTCGCCGCGCCGCGGCCACCTCCTGCCGGAAGCGGATGCGGAACTCCTCGTCCCCCGCGAACTGCTGGTGGATCAGCTTGATCGCCACGGGTCGCCCCGATGCCGTACGCGCCAGATAGACCGTGCCCATGCCGCCCGAGCCGAGGCGCGCCTCGAGCGGGTAGCCGCCGATCTCGGCCGGGTCACCTCCGCGGAGCGACACTCTCTCGACCTCCTCGTCCCGCGTGCACCGGTTTTCGCACTTCTCGTACTTCTCGCACGAGCCCGTGCGTCTGTCCTGCCCCACAAACTAGCCGCCGGGCGGTACGCCAGGGCAAGGCGGGGGACGAATAGGGCGCGCCTGCCCGGCGCCGCCGCGCCGCCGCCCTCCCGGGCGATACTCGAAGGGTGAGCGCAGATTCCAGTACCCCCGACCGCACGGCCGCGACAGCCGGGCCGTCCCCGTCGGCCGCGACGGCCCCCGGCCCGCAGCCCGAGCCCCTCCGCTTCTTCGGCACGACCTGGGTCGGCCACGACAACGGCTACGCGGCGCGCCGCGCGGGCGTCGCGGTGGGCTCACTGCTCGCGTCGGCGGCCGGCTGCTTCGTGCTGCGGTTCGCGTACGAGGGCATGGCGATCGCGGCCGTGGGGACGTTCGTGAACTTCCTGGTCCTCATCATGTTCTCGATCTGCAGCGCGATCGCCTTCCGCCGTACGTGGGAGGGCTTCACCCGCCGCCACGACCCGGCGTCCCAGTCATCGATGCGCGGACTCATGACGATCGGCTTCGTGGGCGTCCTCCTCGCCTACTTCTTCCGCTCCCTCACCGAGGCCCCCGGCGAACAGCTCCACCGCGAGGAGTACGAGACGGCCCGCGCGCAGTACGCGAAGCGCACGTCACGCCGCACGGGCAACCCGTCCCGCAAGAAAAAGGGATAGCCGCCCCGCCCACTCCTGCCTGAAGGACCGACACCGCCCCCTGAAGACGGAAGGGGGCGGCCCTTGACGTGCCCGGCTCCGGGAGCGCCATAATCATCACATGATGAATATAAAAGAGCCCCCCGAGCCCCCCGCCATCGAGGCACGCGACCTGACCGTCGTCCGAGGCCCCCGCACAGTCCTCCGCGGCCTGAACTTCACCGTCCCGAAGGGACAGATCACCGGCCTCCTCGGCCCCTCGGGGTGCGGCAAATCCACCCTCATGCGCGCGACGGTCGGCAGCCAGGCCAAGGTCACCGGCGCCCTGAAGGTCCTCGACCAGCCGGCCGGCGCCCCCGCCCTCCGCTCCCGCATCGGCTACGTCACCCAGAGCCCATCCGTCTACGACGACCTGACCGTCCGGCAGAACCTCGACTACTTCGCCGCCGTCCTGGACCCCGGCCGCGGCCCCGCCGTCCAACGCCGCCACGAACACGTCACCCGCGCCATCGACGACGTCGACCTGACCACCCACGCCGACGCCCTCGCGGGCAACCTCTCCGGCGGCCAGCGCAGCCGCGTCTCCCTCGCGGTGGCCCTCCTCGGCGCCCCGGAACTCCTCGTGCTCGACGAACCCACCGTCGGCCTCGACCCCGTACTCCGCCGTGACCTCTGGAACCTCTTCCACTCCATCGCCGCCGACCGAGGCACCACGATCCTCGTCTCCTCCCACGTCATGGACGAGGCCGAACGCTGCCACCGCCTCCTCCTGATGCGCGAAGGCGAACTCCTCGGCGACGACACCCCCGAGGCCCTGCGCACCCGCACCGACACCCGGACCGTCGAAGCGGCCTTCCTCCACCTGGTGGACGAGGCCAACGCCGGGCAGGGCGACACCACCACCGGCGACCCCACAACCGGCGACAGCACCACCGGCAGCACCGCCCCCACCGGGAGCCCCCGATGAACACCTACCGCACCCTCGCCACCGCGGCCCGCGTCCTGCGACAGCTCCGCCACGACCCCCGCTCCATCGCCCTGATGCTGCTCGTCCCCTGCGTGATGCTGCTACTCCTGCGCTACGTGTTCGACGGCAGCCCGCGCACCTTCGACTCCATCGGCGCCTCGCTCCTCGGCATCTTCCCCCTCATCACGATGTTCCTGGTGACCTCCATCGCCACCCTCCGCGAACGGACCTCCGGCACTCTCGAACGCCTCCTCGCGATGCCCCTGGCCAAGGGCGACCTCATCGCGGGCTACGCCCTCGCCTTCGGCTTCCTCGCCGTCATCCAGGCCGTCCTCGCCACCGGCCTGGCCCTGTGGGTCCTCGGCCTCGACGTCACCGGCTCGGCCTGGCTGCTGCTCCTGGTCGCACTCCTCGACGCCCTGCTCGGCACGGCACTCGGCCTCTTCGTCTCCGCCTTCGCGGCATCCGAGTTCCAGGCCGTCCAGTTCATGCCGGCCGTGATCTTCCCCCAGCTCCTCCTCTGCGGCCTGTTCACGCCGCGCGACAACATGGCACCCGCCCTCGAAGCGATCTCCAACGCCCTGCCCATGTCGTACGCCGTGGACGGCATGAACGAAGTCCTGCGCCACCCCTCCGTCACCGGCGACTTCGTACGCGACGCGGTCATCGTCGCGGGCTGCGCCGTACTCGTCCTCGCCCTGGGCGCCGCGACCCTGCGCCGCCGCACGGCCTGACGCCACCAATGCGAGGATGACCCCACCCGGCTGAAGCACTGTCCCGCTCCCAGCCGAAGCGCCGACCCGCACCTGGAGGGTGACCCACACATGCCCCAGCCCGTCGCAGTCCTCGGCACCGGCAAGATCGGCGAAGCCCTCCTCAGCGGAATGATCCGGGCCGGCTGGGCCCCCGCCGACCTCCTGGTCACCACCCGCCGCTCCGAACGCGCCACGGAATTGCGCACCCGCTACGGCGTCGACCCCGTCAGCAACGCCGAGGCCGCCAAGCAGGCCGACACCCTCATCCTCGCCGTCAAGCCGCAGGACATGGGCCGCCTCCTGGACGAGCTCGCCCCGCACGTCGCCCCCGACCGCCTCGTCATCAGCGCCGCGGCCGGCATCACCACCTCGTTCATCGAGGAACGCCTCGCCGACAGCACCCCAGTCGTCCGCGTCATGCCCAACACCCCGGTCCTCGTGGACGAAGGCATGTCCGTCATCTCCGCCGGCAGCCACGCCACCGCCGCCCACCTCGCCCACACCGAGGAGATCTTCGGCGCCGTCGGCAAGACCCTCCGGGTCCCCGAGACCCAGCAGGACGCCTGCACCGCCCTCTCCGGCTCAGGACCGGCGTACTTCTACTACCTGGTCGAGGCGATGACCGACGCGGGCATTCTCCTCGGCCTGCCCCGCGACAAGGCCCATGACCTCATCGTCCAGGCCGCGATCGGCGCCGCCGTGATGCTCCGCGACAGCGGCGAGCACCCGGTCAAGCTCCGCGAGAACGTCACCTCCCCGGCCGGCACCACCATCAACGCCATCCGCGAACTCGAGAACCACGGTGTACGAGCAGCCCTCATCGCCGCCCTCGAAGCCGCCCGCGACCGCAGCCGCGAACTGGCCTCCGGCAACAACAGCTGACCGCCCGGTGGCGGGGCGCGCCCCGGCCGCGCCCCGCCACCGGCCCCGTGCCTACCGCGCCTCGCCGACCGGCGACAACAGACCGATCGCGCGGTAGGCGGTGTCCACCGTCGGCCTGGACATCTCCCTGGCCCGCTCGGCACCCCGCCGCAACACCTCCTCCACGTACGAGGGGTCGGCCATCAGCTCCTTGTGCTTCTCCTGCAAGGGCCTCAGCACCTCCACCACGGCGTCCGCGGTGTCCTTCTTCAACGCCCCGTACGTCTCGTACACACCGCTCAAACCCTCGGGGCTCCCACTCTCACAAGCCGCCAGGATCTCCAGCAGGTTCGAGATCCCCGGCTTGGCCTCACGGTCGTACTCGACCTCGCTCCCGCTGTCCGTGACAGCGCGCAGGATCTTCTTCCGCACGACCTCCGGCTCGTCGAGGAGATAGATGATCCCGGCCCCTGCCTCGCCGGACTTCCCCATCTTCGACGTCGGGTCCTGCAGATCCATGACCCTGGCCGCCACCTTGGGATACGTGGCCCGCGGCACCACGAACGTGTGGCCGTACCGCTGGTTGAACCGCACCGCCAGATCCCGGGTGAGCTCCACGTGCTGCACCTGATCGTCCCCGACCGGCACCTCGTCGGCCCCGTACGCCAAGATGTCCGCCGCCATCAGCACGGGATAGGTGAGCAACGACAGCCGCACACTCCCGCCGCGAACCCGCTCCAGCGCCGACTTCTCCTTGTACTGGATCATCCGCCGCATCTCGCCGTCCGTCGCGACGCACTCCAGCAGATACGAGAGCCGGGCGTGCTCGTCCACATGACTCTGTACGAACACGGTGGCTCGCTCAGGATCGATCCCCGAAGCAAGCAACAGCGTCGCCGCCTGCCGACTGAGCCTGCGCACCCGGCCTGGGTCGTGGTCCACGGTCAGGGCGTGCAGGTCGACGACGCTGAACAGCGACTCGGCGCGGTGCTGATCGACTTCCGCCCACTGGCGTACGGCGCCCAGGTAGTTCCCCAGGGTCAGGTGCCCCGTCGGCTTGACCCCGCTGAAGATCCTCGTCATCTCTCCACCTCCTGGTCAGGACCACCGGCCCGACGACCGGGCTCCGGGTCCTCCAGGGGGAGAAACGAGAAACGGCCGCCGAATCGGCAGCCGTTGAGTACATGCGTGTGTACGGCCGCCGTCAGGCGGCCCACCACAGTTGGGTGTGCGCATGCGTAGTCACGTCCCCCACGGTAGTCCTCTCGGGCCACCGTGGACCAGGGTTGACACGCCCAGACCGCGTACGTAGTGTTCTCCGAGTTGCCCGACGTGAGCGTCGACCCTTGGTCGGTCCCCGGGCAGCCATTCCGTAACAACCATTCAAGCGATCGACGTCGTGTCTCTTCTGCGACCCGCCGTCCGCTCGTTTTCATGGGCTTTTGCGAAATGAGGAATCCGCGTTCGAAAGGGCGCCCCCGATTAGGTCGGGAGCGAGGATTCCGCTAAAGTCTCACTCGTCGGAACGGCCCAACAGCCGGGAAGACAAGCCCGCTGACTGGGAATCAGGCCCGAAAGGATCTGATAGAGTCGGAGCCGCCGGAAAGGGAAACGCGAAAGCCGAAAGGCCGGAGCGGGAACCGGAAAGGCGCCGAGGAAATCGGACACGAAAGAGTCTGATAGAGTCGGAAACGCAAGACAGCGAGACAAAAGAAACACCGAAGGGAAGCGCCCGGAGGAAAGCCCGAGAGGGTGAGTACAAAGGAAGCGTCCGTTCCTTGAGAACTCAACAGCGTGCCAAAAGTCAACGCCAGATATG